>CAYVJJ010000438.1:0-2589 GCA_964451655.1 uncultured Mycobacteriaceae bacterium
AGATCACCCCGGTGACCCTGCCCGACGGCACCGTCGTCTCCACCGACGACGGCCCGCGCCCCGGCACCACCTACGAGAAGGTCTCCCAGCTCAAGCCGGTGTTCCGGCCCGACGGCACCGTGACCGCCGGCAACGCCTGCCCGCTCAACGACGGTGCGTCCGCGCTGGTGATCATGTCCGACACCAAGGCCAAGGAGCTGGGGCTCACCCCGCTGGCCCGCGTCGTCGCCACCGCCGCCACCGGCCTGTCGCCCGAGATCATGGGCCTGGGCCCCATCGAGGCCACCCGCAAGGTGCTCAAGGTCGCGGGCATGCAGCTCAGCGACATCGACCTGTTCGAGATCAATGAGGCCTTCGCCGTGCAGGTCATCGAGTCGCAGCGCCGGCTCGGCATCGACGAGGACAAGCTCAACGTCTCCGGCGGCGCCATCGCGCTGGGCCACCCGTTCGGCATGACGGGTGCGCGCATCACCAACACGCTGCTCAACAACCTGCGCGAGCAGGACAAGACCTTCGGCGTCGAGACCATGTGCGTCGGCGGAGGCCAGGGCATGGCGATGGTGCTCGAGCGCCTGAGCTGATTCCGTAGGGCCGGGGCGCGGACTTCGGGCCGGGGTCTTCGGGCCGGGGTCTTCGGGCCGGGGTCTTCGGGGCGGGGTCTTCGGGGCGCGGTCTTCGGGGCGGTCCGGCTGCCGGGCCGGGGTGCTCGTCGCCGCCGGCCTGCCCGTCCCTTGCCGGTCCTGATCACCGGGCGCCGCGTGGTGGGTTTCCTCCGGGATTCCGCGACGCGGCGCCCGTTTTCTGTCGCGCACGGGGTGCGACGCGGCCCGCAGGTCGGGCATCGACTCTTGCGCTCCGCCGCAGTGCCCCGCCGGGCCAACTGCCGCACACCCCCTCGCCCCACGCGCACCGGATTGCCCCGTGCGCACCGGATTGCCGTCAACTCCCCGGGGCCGCGCACCGACTGCCCGGGCACCACCCTGACCCGCGCATCGATCTGTCATCCGCGCGTCGGTTGACCACTTCCCGGAGGGCCCCGCGCATCGGTTGCCGCGACACGCCGGGAGAACCGGCGCGCAAGATACAGATCGGCGGGCGGATCCAGAACGCGTGCGCAGAATGCAGTCCGGTGCGCGGGTCAACCGAGTCCCCACGGCTCCCGCTGTGCCCCCGCGCGTACACGCCCCGCGCACCACGCACTCCCGCCCGCCCCGCGAGACACCGCAGCACCGCGCGCCACCGCCCGACATCCCACCGTGACCGGCCGAGGCCCCGGGTCCGCCGCCCCGACAGCAACGAATCCCCGGCCACGATGTCCGCGGACGGGGATTCGCCGAGCACGAGCACGCCCCGCCAGGGGCCGCGCCGTAAAGCTCTAGTCGCCTTGGAAGTAGCTCAGCAGGCGCAGGATCTCCAGGTACAGCCACACCAGCGTGACGGTGAGCCCGAACGAGACCGACCAGGCGGTCTTCTCGGGGGCTCCCATGCGGATGAGCTTGTCGGCCTCATCGAAGTCGATCAGGAAGCTCATGGCCGCGAGCCCGATGCACACCAGGCTGAAGATGATGGCGATGGGGCCGCCGTCGCGCAGGCCCAGGCCGCCGTCGATGAAGAAGCTCGCGATGAGGTTGACGACCATCAGCGCGAGCACGCCGAACAGTGCACCCACCACCATCTTGGTGAACTTGGGGGTGACGCGGATGGCGCCGGTCTTGTAGACGACGAGCATGCCGAAGAACACGCCGAAGGTGCCGACGACCGCCTGGATGATGATCGAGTTCCCGGGCACCTCGCCGCCGTTGAACGAGACATTGGCGAACACGAAGGATATGGCCCCGAGGAACACGCCCTCCACGGCCGCGTAGGCGAGCACGAGTGCGGGCCTGTCGGTGCGGCGGGTGAAGATGCCGAACATCGCGATGCCCAGGCCGATGAGCATGCCGCCGAAGGCGAGCGGCATCGCGAGCGAATCATTGTTCTGGACGAGGATGAACGAGATCACCGCCGCGATGGTGAGCACGCCCAGGGTGATGGCGGTCTTGGTGACGATGTCGTCGATCGTCATGGCCCGGCCGCTGGGGGCGGCCCGGTACTGCTCCGGCGCGGGCTGCCCCTGCTGCTGCCCGGCTACCGGCCCGCCCTGCGGGACACCGCCGAATCCACGGCCGGCCTGTGCTGCGCCGCCGCCGAAGGTGGCGTAGCGGCCGTACTCCTTGTCCAGGTTCTTGAACACGGGGTTGCTGCTTTGACGCACCGCGTTGGTCCCTCCTGTGATGGTTCACCGCGTCCGGCGCGGCGCAGTGCCGGGGATCTCCGGCCTCTCAACTGGTCAACGTGCGCGGTCCGGATACAGTTCCCGCGCGGTAATCCAATGCAGTCTGAGCCTACCTACTCGACCGTCCGGTACAACACTGCAACCCGGTGTTCCGTCAGGCCGCCCACGCGCCTCCCGCACACGTCACAATGGACGCCGACGGATCCCACCGACGGGCCGCGCGCCCGCTGAACCGACGGAGGCCGTGATGTGCGGACGCTTCGCCACCACCATCACCGACCGGGAGATGCGGTCGCTGTTCGACGTGGACGAGG
>CAYVJJ010000439.1:0-2588 GCA_964451655.1 uncultured Mycobacteriaceae bacterium
TCGACAACGCGGCCAAGTGGAGCCCGCCGGGGGAGAAGGTGCACGTGGCGCTGCGGCAGGTCGGGGACAACCTGGCCGAGCTCACCGTCGCCGACGCGGGCCCCGGCATCCCCGAGCAGGACCGGCAGTTGGTGTTCGAGCGGTTCTACCGCTCGGACACCGCGCGGTCGATGCCGGGGTCGGGGCTGGGGCTCGCCATCGTGCGGCAGGTGGTGGTCAAGCACGGGGGCGTGATCTCCGCGGACGTGTCCGAGCGCGGCGGAGCGCTGATCCGCATCCTGCTGCCCGGGGAGCCGCCGCCCTGACCGGCCCGGTTCCGGCGGCGCGTACCGGGTCACCCGCCCTGCCGCGGGGTGCGCCCCTCAATCCATGGGGAATGTGAAGAGTGTTCTCAGTGCGCTCTCAGCAAGGTGCACCAGGCTGAAAAACACGGGTCGCCGCCACGCACGGGCGTGGCGTGCGGCAGTCGGGCGGGGGCGCGCCGGAACGGTGGTTCGCGGGCCCGGCCCCGAAGGATCGCGGCGGCGCGCGACGTCGCCAGGGAGAGAGGCCGACGATGGACGACAAGCGCGACTCTGCAGACCGGGGCGGTCAGGACGACGGGCCGGACCGCAGCGGCCCCGGCGGCCAGGAGCCCGGCCGGCCGCGCCCCACGGAGGAGCTGCACGGACTGGGCACCCCGCCGTCTGCGGGCGCCTACCGGCAGGAGCAGGCCGGCGGTGGGCGGCAGCAGGACCCGTACGGGCAGGGCCACCCGGGGCCCTACCGGCCGCAGGCCCAGTACCCGCCGCACTACCCGGACCCGTACGGCGTGACCGGGCAGGGCGGGCCGGGGCAGGGTGCCGGGCATCCGGGTGCGGCCGGCGGCTACGCGGGGCCCTACCCGCCCCAGCCGCAGCACCCCGGTCAGCCGCAGCACCCCGGTCAGCCGCAGCCCGAGTACGGGCAGCACGGACAGGCCCACGGCGCCGGCCCGGGCGGAACGCCCCACGGGACGGCCCCGCGCCGCAGGCCCGGCCTGGCCGTACTCGCCGCGGGGGCGCTCGCGTTCGCCCTCGTCGGCGGCGCCGTCGGCGGGGTGGCGGGAGCCTACTTCGCCTCGGACGGCAACAGCGGCGGCTCGACGGTCCAGGCGCTCAGCGACAACACCACCAAAGCGCAGCCCACCGCGTCGGCGCCGGCGGGGTCCGTGCAGGAGGTGGCCCAGAAGGTGCTGCCCAGCGTCGTCGAGATCAAGGTGGCCACCCGCACCGGCGGCGGGGAGGGCTCGGGGATCATCCTGTCGCAGGACGGCATGATCCTGACCAACGCGCACGTGGCCACTGCGGAGTCCAACGGTCCCGTGCAGATCCAGGTGTCGTTCGCCGACGGCTCCACCACCTCGGCGAAGGTGGTCGCGGCGGACAGGACCACCGACATCGCGGTGCTCAAGGCGGACAAGACCGGGCTCACGCCCATCGAGATGGGCTCGTCGTCGAATCTGAAGGTGGGCCAGCAGGTGGTGGCCATCGGCTCCCCGCTGGGGCTGTCCGGCACGGTCACCTCGGGCATCATCAGCGCCATGCACCGCCCCGTGTCCACGAGCGGCACCAGCGGCGACCAGGCCACGGTGATCGACGCGATCCAGACCGACGCCGCCATCAACCCCGGCAATTCGGGCGGCGCACTGGTGAACATGAACGGTCAGTTGGTCGGCATGAACTCCGCCATCGCGTCGCTCGGTGAAGGCATGGGGCAACAGCAGTCCGGGTCCATCGGCCTGGGCTTCGCGATCCCCGTGGACCAGGCCAAGCGGATCGCGGACGAGCTCATCAAGTCCGGCCACGCGAGCCTGGCGCAGATCGGCATCACCGTGCCCGTGCGCTCGGACGTGCCCGGCGCACCGGTGATGTCGGTACTGCCCGGCGGCCCCGCGGACAAGGCGGGCATCACACAAGGCCAGGTCATCACCAAGGTGAACGACCGCGAGATCGACAGCGGCGACGCGCTCATCGCCGCGGTCCGCTCGCACGTGCCCGGCGACAAGGTCACCGTGACCGTCACGGACGGCAACGGCGGCGACAAGCACACCGTCGACGTGACGCTGGGCGAGGCGTCGGACGACTGACCGGCCGGCCGGCCGCGCCGGACCGGCGGTGTCCGGCGCACCCCACTGAACCCCGGGAGGACACCCCCATGATCACCATCGAGAACGACCCCGGATCGCGCACGTTCCGGCTGACCGACGACGGAATGACGCCCATCGCAGTGCCGGGCACTACGGTGGACGCCATGGACAGGCTGAACTCCCTCGCGGGCCGGGCGCTGATCGTGGTCGTCGACGACCGCGCCGCCCACGGCGATGTCGAAGACGATTCCGGCCCCCTGGTGGGTGAGCTGCTGCGGGAGGACGGCTTCCTGGTCGACGGCACCGTGGTGGTGCCCTCGGACGAGGTGGAGATCCGCAAGGCGCTGAACACCGCGGTGATCGGCGGCGTGGATCTGGTGGTGTCGGTCGGGGGCACGGGCGTATCCCCGCGGGACGTCACCCCGGAGGTCACCATCGAGATCCTCGACCGCGAGATCCCCGGCATCGCCGAGGCGCTGCG
>CAYVJJ010000440.1:0-2585 GCA_964451655.1 uncultured Mycobacteriaceae bacterium
TCCGTCAGCGCATCCCGGTCCGTCAGCGCATCCCGGTCCGTCAGACCTCCACCGGGTACGCCGGCTCCGCGATCTGCGGCCGGATACGCTCCTCGACGAAGATCCCGTGCCAGATCATGAACGCCAGGATCGTCCACAGCCGTCGGCTGTGGTCGGACACGCCGGCACGGTGATCCGTCAGCATCCGGGCCACCTGCGCCTTGTCGAAAAGGTGATCGGTGCCGGACTCTGCGATCACCGTCTGCGCCCAATCGTAGAGTTCCGGGCCGGCCAGCCAGTGTCGCAGCGGCACCGGGAAGCCCAGCTTCCTGCGGTGCAGCACGTGCGGAGGGACGATGCCCTCCAAGGCCCGCCGCAGCGCGAACTTGGTGGTCTGGCGTGTGATCTTCTGGTCCAGCGGCAGCGACTGGGCCACCTCGAACACGGCACGGTCCAGGAACGGCACGCGCAGCTCGAGCGAGTTCGCCATCGTGATCTTGTCGGCCTTGACGAGGATGTCGCCCCGCAGCCACGTGAACAGGTCCAGGTGCTGCATGCGCGCCACCGGATCCCATCCGCGCGAGACGTCGTAGATCTGCGCGGTGACGTCCCGGTGCGTCCACTCCTGACGGAAATCACGCAGGACGGCACGCAGCTGGGCGTCGTTGAAGCTGCGCGCGTTGCCGTAGTAGCGCTCTTCCAGGCTCATCGACCCGCGCTGCAGCAGGCTCTTGCCGCGGACACCATCGGGGATGCGCCCGGAGAGACGGCCCGCACCCCGGCGCAACGGCGCAGGCAGCCGTTCGAACGGTTTGAGCGACAGCGGTTCGCGATAGATGGTGTAGCCGCCGAACAGTTCGTCGGCGCCCTCGCCGGACAGGACCACCTTGACGTGCTTGCGCGCCTCACGGGCTACGAAATACAGCGGCACCAGCGCCGGGTCCGCCACCGGATCGTCGAGGTACCAGATGATCGAGGGGATCGACTCCGCGAATTCCTCGGGGCCGACCACCTTGACCACATGCCGCGCGCCGATCGCTTCGGCGGACTCCACCGCGACGTCGACCTCCGAGTAGCCCTCCCGCTCGAAGCCGGTCGTGAAGGTGATCAGATCCGGATTGTGACGCATCGCGAGCGCCGCGATGGCCGTCGAATCGATGCCCCCGGACAGGAACGAACCGACGGTCACGTCGGCGCGCATGTGCTTGGCCACCGAATCCTCGAGCGCCTCGGCGATCTCCCGGTAGCGGGCGTCGGCGCCGTCGCCGCCTGTGGGGAACGGCCGGACGGGGAAGCGGGGGGCGAAATAGCGGTGCGGCTGCACGGTCCCGCCCGGCTGGACCGTGGCATAGGTGCCGGACTCCAGCCTGCGGATGTCCGTATGCAGCGTCTCCGGCTCCGGTACGTACTGCAGGACCATGTAGTGCTCGGTGGCCCGCGGATCCAGTTCGCGGCCGATGCCCAGGACATCGGACAGCTCCAGCAGGCTCTTCTTCTCGCTCGAAAACGCCGTGCCGTGGGGGCCGGTGGCGTAGAACAGCGGCTTGATGCCGAACGGGTCGCGGGCGAGGAACATGGTCTGGTCGCGGCTGTCCCAGATGGCGAAGGCGAACATGCCGCGCAGGCGCTCGACAGCCGTCGGGCCCCAGTAGTGGTAGGCGGCGACGATCGACTCGCTGTCGCCCTCGGTACGGAACACCGCACCGTGATCGCGTTCGAGTTCGGAGCGCAGCTCCAGGTAGTTGTAGATCTCGCCGTTGAAGGTGAGGGTGTAGCGCTCGGGGTCCTCCTCGGGTCCCCAGGTGAGCGGCTGGTGCGAATGCCCTATGTCGATGATCGACAGGCGGTTGAAGCCGAACACCACGCGCCCGGCGGCCGACGTGCCGTCGCCGGCCGGGTTCCCGCCGGCCGTGCCCGCATGGTCGTCACCGGTGGGGGAATCAGTCCATACGCCGGACTCGTCCGGACCACGGTGCCGCTGGCAGGTCAGTGCCGAGCGCACCCTGTCGATGGAGGCCGGCGGCACTGCCGCGTCGGCGCTGACGAGTCCGAGAAGGCCACACACAGGGGCTGCACACCTCGCAGATCATTGACGGACACCCCGGCGGCCGCGGCCGGGCGGCGGCGGGCCGGGCGGAGAAGTCGATTCGGCGTTTCCGCAAGCAGAGTATGCCGCACAATGGACCCGGACGTGGTGCGCGACCCCGCGCGGCCGCCTGCCGGCCCGGATCCGCCCCGCGGCGCACGGGGCCGAGTTCGGGCGATCGGGGTCGCGTGGTCTACGCTGCGTAGTATTCCGATGGGCAACATTCGGCAGAGGCAAGGCAGGAAGGCGTGAACGTGGCACACGGTGGTCGGCGTCGGCTCGTCCGGCGCATAGGGCTTGCGGCATCTTTGGGCCTTGCAGGGATGGCGCTCGCGGGATGCTCCCTGACGGACATCAAGAATCCGATCCTGCGTGCCGGGTGGCCGGACGGAGTCACGCCCCAGGCCCAGCGCATGCGGGAGCTGTGGACGTGGTCGATCGTCGCCGCGATGGCGATGGGGCTGCTGGTGTGGGGCCTGGTGTTCTGGACCCTGATGTTCCACCGCAAGAAGAAGAACTC
>CAYVJJ010000441.1:0-2580 GCA_964451655.1 uncultured Mycobacteriaceae bacterium
TTCGACATCACCGGCGTCTTCTTCGCGACGCTGTTCCTGTGCTGGTCGCTGACCCCGTCGCTGCTTCCGCGCGGCTGGCTGTTCCAGGGGCTGATCGGCGGCATCAACGCGGCGCTCGGCTATGGTGTCGGTCTCGCGGTGGGATGGGCGGCGCGGCGCTTCTACCTCGAGAAACGGTCCTGGTGGCCGCTGCCGCGCGTGCGGTTGCATGCGGTGCGGACGGCCGTGGTCATCGTCTGCGCCGCGGCGACGCTGGGGATGCTGGTCCTGTCGGCCATGTGGCAGCGGGACCTGGCTGCGCTCATGGCCGGTGAGCAGACGAGCACCGGCGGATACATCCGGGCCGGGCTCGTCACGGCCGGTGTGTTCGCGGCCGTGATCACGGCGGTGCGGCTCCTGCGCGACGTGGCTGTGGGCGGCGGCGCCGTGCTGGCGCGCCGCACCGGCATGCCACGCCGGCTGGCGGTGGCCATGGGTGCCGTGGCGGTGGCGGGTATCGCACTGGTGATCGTCGACGAGGTACTGCTGCGGGTCACGGAGGGCGTCACCAACCGCATCTTCAGCGCCAACAACGAGGCCACGCCGCCGGGCATCGAGCAGCCCCTGCAGCCCGAGCGCTCCGGCAGCGACGCGTCGCTGATCCCGTGGGACACGCTCGGGTACGAAGGGCGCTACTTCGTCGCACGCGGGTGGCGGCAGGACGAGCTCGAACGCCGGACCGGCGCGCCCGCCGAGCAGCCGATCCGCCTCTACGCGGGGCTCGACTCGGCGCCCACGGCGCGGGAGCGCATGGATCTGCTGCGCCGCGAGATGGCGCGCACGCACGCGTTCGACCGGGCGGCCGTCGTGGTGGTCCCCACGACGGGCACAGGCTGGGTCAATCCCACGGCGGTCCAGGCCGTGGAGCTCATGTACGGAGGGGACACCGCCGTCATCGCCTCCCAGTACTCGTACAAGCCGTCGGCGGTGTCGTTCCTCACCGACCGGGATGCCGCGGCCGAGGCGGGGGAGCGGTTGGTCGACACGGTGCACGCGGCGTACGAGGACGCCGTGGCCGGCCGCCCGGCCGGCGGGCGGCCCGGGTTCTTCGTCTACGGCGAGAGTCTCGGGGTGACCGCCGGCGAAGGCGCCTTCGAATCACTGGCCGATATCCGGCGGACCGTCGACGGCGTGCTGTGGGTGGGGCCGCCGAACAGCAGCCGGCTGTGGCGCAGCATCGTCGCCCGGCGTGATCCGGGCACCGACGAGGTCGACCCCGTCTACGCCGACGGCCTGGTGGTGCGCTTCGCGAACGACGCCGAAGACATCCGCACGGCCGCATCGGAGGCGGCGCGCGGCGCGGGCGCATGGCTGCGCCCGCGCGTGCTCTACCTGCAGCACCCGTCCGACCCGGTGGTGTGGTGGTCCACGGACCTGTTGTTCCACCGGCCGGACTGGCTCGCCGAGCCGCCGGGCGATGACCGGCTCGCCGCGGTGCGCTGGTTCCCGCTGGTGACGTTCTGGCAGGTGAGCGCAGACCTGGCGATGGCAGCGGATGTGCCGGACGGGCACGGCCACAACTACGGCACCCAGGTGCTCGACGGCTGGGCCGCGGTGGCGGCGCCTCCGGGGTGGACCCGGCAGGACACCGAACGCACCCGGGTCCTCCTGCAGCAGGCGCGGGAGCGTCAGGGGCCCGAGAAGTAAGAAGTAGCCCACGGGGGTGCCCGGGCCGTCCCGTCCGGTCGGCAGGCGCGGTGTGCGGTGGGGGCCGCGCCGCGGCACGATGGCCACTGCGGCGGAGGACCCGGTGGACATGACGGGACCCGGAGCATTGCGAGGGCGGAAGGAGAGGGAGACGGTGGCGGGACGCAGGACTGCGGATCCGGCGCGTACACGCGCGGCGATGCTGGCGATGCGGGGCTGGCTCGACGCGGCGGAGGCCGGGGGCGCTGCCGCCCGGGACGGTGCCGCCCGGGACGCTGCCGCCGGGAACCCGCGGCCGGCGCGTCCGGCGGTCGCGGAGGCGGTACGGCTGAGCGCCCGCACCCTCGAATCGCTGGCGCCGGGGCACAGCGTGGAGGTGCGGGTGCCGCCGTTCGTCGCAGTGCAGTGCATCGACGGGCCGCGCCACACGCGGGGCACGCCGCCCAACGTCGTGGAGACCGATGCACTCACGTGGCTGCGTCTGGCGTCCGGCCGCCTCGGGTGGCAGGAGGCGGTGGCCTCCGGGGCGGTGGCGGCGTCGGGCTCGCGGGCCGGGGAGATCGAGCGTTGGCTGCCCATCGTGCCGTTGTGACCGGGTTCACCGGTGCGTTCGCCGCCCGCGGATCCGACCCACCGTGGCGGGTGGCGCCGGGCGTGTGGCCGTAGACTGTGAGTGCATCAGGGGGCGTCTGCCGTCAGGCGGCAGCCGCTCAGCGACGCGAAGCCAGGTATGCCCAGCCACCCCGAGGGAGCACCGAGTGGTGACCGACGTCGATCCGACGAGCCCCGATCAGACAGTCCATGAGGCCGACGAGCCGGAGCCGCGCGAGGAGTGCGGCGTGTTCGGGGTGTGGGCCCCGGGCGAGGACGTCGCCAAACTCACCTACTACGGCC
>CAYVJJ010000442.1:0-2574 GCA_964451655.1 uncultured Mycobacteriaceae bacterium
CCGCCGTGGTGGCCGACGGCGTCGACGATCTCGCGGAAGAACTCGTTGAGCAGCATCACCACTACTTCCGCGCCCACGGTGGCGGCGAGCCGGGTGGAGCCGACCAGGTCGACGAACAGGACTGCGACGTACCGTTCTGCGCCGCCCAGCTCGGTGCCGTGCTCGAGTGCCCGGCGCGCCACGTCCTCGCCGACGTACCGGCCGAAAAGGTCGCGCAGGCGCTGGCGTTCCTCAAGCCCGTGCACGAGATCGTTGAAGCCCGCCTGCAGCAGCCCGATGTCGCTGCCGTCGTAGACCTGCACCTCGGCGGTCAGGTCGCCGCGCTGCACACGCAGCTGCGCCTCGCGCAGTTGCGCGATGGGGTCGCCGATGGCGCTGCCCACCAGAAGGAACGCGATCAGGCCGACCACCAGGGTGATCAGGGATACGACGAGGACCACATCCAGCACGCGGGTGGCGTTGGACGGAAGGATGTCCAGCTTGAGTCCGCCGACGGTGAGGGTGATGCCGACGACGGGGATGCCGGTGCTCACCGCCCAGGCCAGCATGATCCTGCTCGACACCCCGGGAGCGTTGGTCTCCTCCATGACGCCGTAGCGCAGGGCCTCCACCGCGATGGGGCGCAGGAGCCGCTCGGCCTGCAGGTAGCCGAGGGCGCTGGTGGTGACCGCGCCCAGCCCGCCGGCGACGGCGATGGACAGCACCCCGCCGCCGAGCGTCGTCACGTTGATGAGGGTGAGCAGCAGCACGCCGCCCGCCCACAGGACCATGTGCAGGACGGCGTGGTAGAGCGGCACCCGCAGTGCCCGCCGGCGCACTTTCAGGGTGTCCTCGATGCTGTCGCGCTGCCAGCGCAGTACCGGCATCACCAGGATCACGCCGCCGATCCCGCCGGCGACGAGCGCCGCGGCGAGGTAACTGAAGAACAGGGCCGCGGACGCGGGGGTGAACGCGGACGGGGTGGTGATGGGGCTGTCGGGGATGAGCATCTTCATGCACAGGAACACCAGCAGCGCCCCGACGAGGTTGGCGCCGAGCATCGTCATGGCATAGACCGGCCATGGCGTCGTCACCAACCAGCGGGCCAGCCGCCATATCCGTCGCACGGTTGTCACCGTAGTCGGAGCGTGTCGGGGCGGGCGACTAATGTCGGGTGATATGGCAGGCAGTGCGGGGAGCGTGTTCGATCGGCTGGTGGGCCAGCACCGTGCCGTGGGCACACTGGCGGATGCGGCCGCGGCGGCGCGCTCCGGCGCTGCCGGCATGACGCACTCGTGGCTGTTCACCGGTCCGCCCGGCTCGGGGCGTTCCGTGGCGGCGTTGGCGTTCGCGGCCGCGTTGCAGTGCACGTCCGACGGCGCTGCGGGGTGCGGAGAATGCACGGCGTGCACGACGACGTTGGCGGGCACCCACGGAGACGTGCGCCGCGTGGTGCCGGAGGGACTGAGCATCTCGGTCAAGGACATGCGCGGGATCGTGCAGACCGCCAGCCGCCGGCCCAGCGTGGGCCACTGGCTGATCGTGCTGATCGAGGACGCGGACCGGCTCACCGAAGGCGCCTCCAATGCGCTGCTCAAGATGGTGGAGGAGCCCCCGGAGCGCACGGTGTTCCTGCTGTGTGCGCCGTCGACGGATCCGGAGGACGTCTCGGTCACCATCCGCTCGCGGTGCCGGCACGTGGGCCTGGTGCAACCGCCCACGGCTGCGGTGGCGGCGGTGCTGCGTGAGCGGGACGGCCTGGATGAGAGTCAGGCGATGTGGGCCGCGGCGGCGAGCGGCGGCCACGTCGGGCGGGCCCGGTGGCTGGCGCGGGACGAGTCGGCGCGGGCCCGGCGGAAGCAGGCGCTGACGCTGCCCACGGCCGTGCTGCGCCCGGCGGGCGGATACCTGCTGGCCAAGAAGCTGGTGGATGCTGCGGAATCCGAGGCGAAGGCCGCCAACGAAGACCGGGAGGCGCGCGAGCTCGAAGAGTTGCGCACGACGTTGGGGGCCGGCGGCACGGGCAAGGGGACAGCGGGCACCATGCGCGGGACGGCGGGGCTGATCAAGGATCTCGAGAAGCAGCAGAAGACCCGCCGCACCCGTTCACAGCGCGACGCGTTGGACCGTGCCCTGATGGACGTGGTGGGCCTCTACCGGGATGCGCTGGCGGTGAGTATGGGGTCGACGGTGCCGCCGCTGCATCCTGATCTGGCGGAAAACGCCCGCACCCTGGCCCGCGAGGCGCCCCGCGCGGGGCTTCTGCAGGCCGTCGAGCGGGTGCTCGAATGCCGCGAGGCCCTGTCCGCCAACGTGAAGCCGCAGGTGGCGGTGGACGCGATGGTGGCGGGACTCGAGGCGGCGACGCGGCGCTGACCCCGGCGCCGCCGCCGGAACGTCGGCGGGTCCCGCGCAGTGCCGCGGGCGCCCTCGGCCGGGGACGCCAGGGGCGGACTGCGCCCCGGTTTTTGTTCCGGCGCCGCGTGCCGCTAGACTTCGATGCGCTCGGGGCGCACCCGGGCGGCACATCCGGGTGCGCCCGGAAACGCCACCTTAGCTCAGTCGGTAGAGCGATTCACTCGTAATGAATAGGTC
>CAYVJJ010000443.1:0-2565 GCA_964451655.1 uncultured Mycobacteriaceae bacterium
TCCACCCCGACTGTGCGCAGCCGCTCCTGCGCCACCGGCCCGATCCCCCACAGCCGGCGCACCGGCAGCGCGTCCATCACGGCCCGCTCGTCGTCCACGGCGATGACCCGGCGTCCACGCGGCTTGGCCAGACCCGAGGCGATCTTGGCGACCTGTTTCCCCGACCCCGCGCCCACCGAGGCCACCAGGCCGGTCTCCGCCTCGATCGCGGCCCGGAGCTCATCGCAGTACCGTCCCACGTCCGCCGCGGTCAGCCCGGCCAGCTCGGCGGGTTCCGCGAACGCCTCGTCGACCGACAGCTGCTCGATCACCGGGATCCTCCCCCGCACGGCCGCGAAGACCCGGCGACTCGCCACCCGGTAGACGCGTCCGCGGGGCGCGACGATCACCGCGCGGGGCCCGACCAGGCGCCGGGCACGGTGCATGGGCATCGCCGAATGCGCACCGAACGCGCGCGCCTCGTAGCTCGCGCCCGCCACCACACCGCGCGGACCGGCCCCGCCCACCAGGACGGGACGGCCGCGCAGCGTGGGGCGGGTGAGCTGTTCGACCGAGGCGAAGAACGAATCCATGTCCATGTGCAGCACCCACCGCTGCCCGGACCACGACCCACCAGCCACGACACGATCATCCCCGATGGCGGCGGACCGCCGCACCGGGGCGGTGCTCACGCCTTGGTCAGCACCGCCCGCACGCCGTCGCCCAGCTCCACCGGCGTGCCGTCGGCGTCGACGGGACCGAAGCTGAGCTCGGTGGCCAGGACCTCACCGGCGATGAGATCGCCGTGCACCCGTGCCCGCTCCGCATACCGCTCGGGCACCTGCAGTCGCAGACGGATGCGGTCCGAGATGTCGAACCCGGCGCTGCGGCGCGCGTCCTGCAGCTCCCGGATGCGGTCCTTGGCCCAGCCCTCGGCCTCGAGGTCCTCGGTGATCGTGGTGTCCAGGACCACGAGCCCCGCGCCGCCCGGCAACGCCGCTGTGGAGTCCTGCTCTGCGGCCACGAGCCGGCGGGTGTACTCGCCCTCTTCCAGCGTGATCCCAGCGGCGACGACCGCGCCGTCCGGACGCTCCTCCCAGTCGCCCGCCTTGACCGCCTTGATCACCTTCTGCACGTCCTTGCCCAGCCGCGGCCCGGCGGCCCGCGCATTCACCGCCAGCTCGAACCGCCCGTGCGTATCGACATCGGTGGTGAGTTCGACTCCTTTCACGTCCACTTCGTCCGCGATGAGGTCGGTGTAGTCGCGCAGCGCCTCCGCGCCCTCCGCCGCCACGGTGAGGGTGCGCAGCGGCAGGCGCACGCGCAGCCTGTTGGCCTTACGCACGCTCAGCGCCGCCGAGCAGACGTTGCGGACCTCGTCCATCGCCGCCACCAACTGCGGGTCCGCGGGCAGTTCGTCCGGGCCCGGCCAGTCCGTCAGGTGCACCGACCGGCCACCGGTGACGCCGCGCCAGATCACCTCGGAGGCCAGCGGCAGCAGCGGCGCCGCCAGCCGCGTGAGCACCTCGAGCACTGTGTGCAGGGTGTCGAACGCGTCCGGGTCGACGTCGCTGCCGGCCCAGAAACGCGGCCGCGAGCGGCGCACATACCAGTTGGTGAGCGCGTCGCAGAACCCACGCAGCAGATCGCATGCCCGCGCCACGTCGAAATCGTCCAGCGCCGCGGTCAGGTCATCGCGGCACCGGGCGAGCTTGGCCAGGATGTACCGGTCCAGCACATGCTGCGAATCTGTGCGCCACTCGCCGGGCCGCTCCGCATACAGCTGCAGGAATCCCCACGAGTTCCACAGCGGCAGCAGCGCCTGCCGCACGCCCTCGCGGATCCCCTGCTCGGTGACGATCAGGTTGCCCCCGCGCAGGATCGGCGAGGACATCAGGAACCAGCGCATCGCGTCGGACCCGTCGCGATGGAACACCTCCGCGACGTCCGGGTAATTGCGCTTGGATTTGCTCATCTTCTGGCCGTCGTCGCCCAGGACGATGCCGTGGGACACGCACGTGCGGAACGCCGGCCGGTCGAACAGGGCCGTCGAGAGCACGTGGAGGGTGTAGAACCAGCCGCGGGTCTGCCCGATGTACTCGACGATGAAGTCGCCCGGGAAGTGCGAGTCGAACCACCCGGCGTTATCGAACGGGTAGTGCACCTGCGCGTACGGCATCGATCCCGAGTCGAACCACACGTCGAGCACGTCCGGGATGCGCCGCATCGTCGAACGCCCCGTCGGATCGTCGGGGTTGGGCCGTGTCAGTTCGTCGATGTACGGGCGGTGCAGGTCCGTGGGCCGCTCGCCGAAATCTCGTTCGAGCTCGTCGAGGCTGCCGTAGACATCCACCCGCGGGTGTTCCGGGTCGTCCGAGACCCACACCGGGATCGGCGTGCCCCAGTAGCGGTTGCGGGAGATCGACCAGTCTCGTGCGCCCTCGAGCCACTTGCCGAACTGCCCGTGCTTGATGTGCGACGGGTACCAGGTGATCTGTTCGTTCAGCTCCACCATGCGGTCACGGAACTCTGTGACCTTGATGAACCAGGACGACACCGCCCGGTAGATCAGCGGGTTCCCGCAGC
>CAYVJJ010000444.1:0-2555 GCA_964451655.1 uncultured Mycobacteriaceae bacterium
GTCGAATACGCCGTCACCGGAATGTCCTGCGGGCACTGCGAGGGGGCGGTGCGCGAAGAGGTCGAGGCGCTGCCGGGCATCCAGGTGGTGTCGGTGAGCGCGCAGGACGGGACGCTCGTGATCGAGTCCGATCAGCCCGTCGACGATTCGGCGGTGCTCGGCGCCGTGGACGAGGCCGGCTACGAAGCCTCGCGCAAGTAGAGCCCCCGCTCCGGTCGCCCCGTCGCCGGCCGGCCCACGAGAACAGGAAGAGCATGTCTGCACTGTCGGAATCCGCCTCGGCGAAGGCGGCGGCCACGGCGCCCGGTGCGCGCACCGCCGGCATCGAGCTCGATATCGGCGGGATGACGTGCGCCTCGTGCGCCATGCGGATCGAGAAGAAGCTCGGCCGGCTCGACGGTGTCGAAGCCTCCGTCAACTACGCGACGGAAAAGGCGAAGGTCACCGCGCCGGAGGGGTACGACCCGCAGGCGCTCATCCGCGTGGTCGAGCAGACCGGTTACACGGCACAGGTGCACCGTCCCGAATCCGGACCCGGATCCGGACCCGCCGCGGCGGAGGCCGGGGAAGCACAGGACCGCGAGCTGGTCACGCTGCGCCAGCGGCTCATCGGCGCCGTCGTGCTGTCGGTGCCGGTGATCGCGCTGGCGATGATCCCGCCGCTGCAGTTCGACAACTGGCAGTGGCTCTCGCTCACGCTCGCCGCGCCGGTCATCGTCTGGTCGGCGTACCCGTTCCACAAGGCGGCGTGGGCGAACCTCAAACATGGTGCCGCCACCATGGACACCCTCGTGTCGGTGGGCACCCTGGCCGCGTTCCTATGGTCGCTGTACGCGCTGTTCTTCGGCACCGCCGGTGTGCCCGGCATGCGCCACGGATTCACCTTCACCGGCGGCACCGGCGACGGGGCCGGCAACATCTACCTCGAGGTGGCCGCCGGCGTGACGATGTTCGTGCTGGCCGGGCGCTACTTCGAGAAACGGGCCAAGCACCGGGCCGGGGACGCCCTGCGCGCGCTGCTGGACATGGGCGCCAAGGACGTCGCCGTGATCCGCGGCGGCACCGAGACCCGCATCCCCGTGGGCGAACTGGCCGTCGGCGACGAATTCGTGGTGCGCCCCGGCGAGAAGATCGCCACCGACGGTGTGGTGGTCTCCGGGAGTTCCGCCGTGGACATGTCGATGCTCACCGGGGAGTCCGTGCCCGCCGAGGTCGGTGAGGGCGACGCGGTCACCGGGGCCACCGTCAACGCCGGCGGGCGACTGCGGGTGCGCGCCACCCGCGTCGGCGCCGATACGCAGCTCGCACAGATGGCCACGCTCGTCGAGGATGCGCAATCCGGCAAGGCCGACGTCCAGCGGCTGGCCGACAGAGTCTCGGCCGTGTTCGTGCCCATCGTCATCGCGATCGCCGTGATCACGCTGATCGTGTGGTTCGCGACCGGCGGGGGCGCCACCGCCGCGTTCACCGCCGCCGTGGCGGTACTCATCATCGCGTGCCCCTGCGCCCTCGGGCTGGCCACGCCCACGGCACTGCTCGTGGGCACGGGCCGCGGCGCGCAGATGGGCGTGCTCATCAAGGGTCCGGAGATCCTCGAATCCGCCCGCGGCGTCGACACCGTCGTGCTGGACAAGACCGGCACAGTCACCACCGGCACCATGAGCCTGGCCGACGCCGTCCCGGCCGACGGGGTTGCACGGGCCGAGCTGCTGCGGGCGGCCGGCGCGGTGGAGAACGCCTCCGAGCACCCCATCGCCCGCGCCATCGCCGACGGGGCGTCCGCTGAGGTGGGCGCGCTGCCCGAGGTCGAGTCGTTCGCCAACGTCGAGGGCTCCGGCGTGCAGGGCGTGGTCGACGGCGCCGCCGTGGTGGTGGGGCGCGAGTCGCTGCTGGCCGACTGGTCGCTGCACCTGCCCGACGCGCTCGCTGCGCGCAAGCATGAGCTGGAGCGGCAGGGGCGCACCGTCGTGGCCGTCGCCGCCGACGGGCGGGTGCTGGGGCTGGTCTCGGTGGCCGACCGGGTCAAGCCCACCAGTGCCGAGGCCATCGCGCGGTTCCGGGCACTGGGGCTCACCCCGGTGCTGCTCACCGGCGACAACCGGGCCGTCGCCGAGGAGATCGCCCGCGAGGTGGGGATCGACCGGGTGCACGCCGAGGTCATGCCCGCCGACAAAGTGGACGTGGTGGCGGAGCTTCAGGCGGAGGGCCGGACCGTGGCGATGGTCGGCGACGGCGTGAACGACGCGGCCGCACTCGCCCAGGCCGATCTGGGACTGGCCATGGGCACCGGCACGGACGTCGCCATCGAGGCCGCCGACATCACCTTGGTGCGCGGCGACCTGCGCAGCGCCGCCGACGCCGTCCGCCTGTCCCGCCGCACGCTCAGCACCATCAAGGGCAACCTGTTCTGGGCGTTCGGGTACAACACGGCGGCGATCCCGCTCGCCGCGCTGGGTCTGCTCAACCCGATGATCGCCGGTGCCGCCATGGCGTTCTCCAGCGTGTTCGTGGTGGGCAACAGCCTGCGGCTCCGGAGGTTCGCGGGGGCGTAAGGG
>CAYVJJ010000445.1:0-2549 GCA_964451655.1 uncultured Mycobacteriaceae bacterium
CTGCTGGACACGCCGATCAATTGGAAGCACGTGGTACCGGCCCGGATGATTCCGGTGCTGCGGTGGCGCGAGCTGGAGATCCACCACGTGGACCTGGGGCTCGGGTACACGCCCGCCGATTGGCCCGGCGCCTTCGTCACGCGCACCCTGGCCACGGAGCTGCCCGCGTTGCGCGGCAGTGACTGGGCAGGCGAGGTGCCCGGCCTTCCCGGGCCGGAGCTGCTGGCCTGGCTGGTCGGGCGCCCCACCCGGGCGGGACTGCCCGCGGTACCGGACTGGCCGTACTGAGCGGGCGGGCGCACCGATCGCGTCCGGAACGGCGGTGTTCCCGGCCGAAACGTCGCCGTAAGACGCGCTGCGGGACCACAATCGAAATGTGGTTTCGGTAGCGGCGGGCATCCTGGCGGCGTTCGAGGACGTACTGAAGGCGCCGCTCCCGCTGCGGGTCGGCGCCTGGGACGGGTCCGAGGCCGGCCCGCCGGATGCGCCGGCGCGCGTGGTCTTCCGCAATCGCCGTGCGCTGCGCCGCATCCTGTATTCGCCGGATGAACTGGGGCTGGCGCGTGCCTACGTCTCCGGCGATCTGGAGCTGGACGGCAGCGTGTTCGACCTGCTCGACATGCCGCAGATCATCGACCGGGTGTCCAGCCACGGAGTCCGCGGCGTGGACACGCGGTCGATCCGCCGCGCGGTGCGCAGAATGGTGCGCCACGGTGTCGTCGGCCCGCCTCCGGCCCCGCCGACCACCGAGCTGCGCCGGCGCCGCGGTCCCCGGCACAGCGAACGCCGCGACGCGCTGACCGTGTCCTCGCACTACGACATCGGCAACGACTTCTACCGTCTGCTGCTGGGGCCGAGCATGATGTACTCCTGCGGCTACTGGGAGGACGACTGCGCCTCGCTCGAGGACGCGCAGCGGGCCAAGTGCGAGCACATCAGCCGCAAGCTGGGGCTGCGCCCGGGCGCTCGGCTGCTCGACGTCGGGTGCGGCTGGGGCGGGATGGTCCTGCACGCGGCGCGTGAACACGGGGTGCGGGCGGTGGGCGTGACGCTCAGCAGCGAGCAGGTGGAGCTGGCCCGCGACCGGGTGCGGGAGGCCGGGCTCGAGGACCGGGTGGAGATCCGGCTGCAGGACTATCGCGAGGTGGGCGACGGGCCGTTCGACGCGATCTGCTCGGTCGGCATGGCCGAGCACGTGGGGCAGGCCCACCTGCCCGTGTACGCGGAGCACCTCTACGGCCTGCTCGGGGAGGGGGGACGGCTGCTCAACCACCAGATCGCCTCGGTGAGCCCGCTGCCGACGGGGCACTCCTCCCGTTCGCGGGCGCAGGGCGGAGCGCGCGTGATGTCCACCCGGCGTGCCGCTGCCCGCACCTTCATCGACCGCTACGTGTTCCCGGACGGGGAGATCCTGCCGCTGAGCGTCACCGTCGACGCTCTCGAACACGGCGGCTTCGAGGTGCGCGACGCGGAGTCGCTGCGCGAGCACTACGCACTGACGTTGCGTGCCTGGGTGGCGAACCTGTACGCGCACTGGGACGAGGCGGTGCGGCTGGTGGGCGCCGAGCGTGCCCGCACCTGGCTGCTGTACCTGGCGGCCAGCGCCATCGGTTTCGAGTATCCGCACCGTCTGGCGGTCAACCAGGTGCTGGCGGTGCGGCCCGACGCCGGCGGCGGCAGCGGCATGCCGCGCACCCGCGCATGGATGTACCGGTGAGCGTGACGGCGGACGGGGGCGGCCGGGTCGTCGCGCCGCCGCTCCCGGTCTGCGCCCGTCACACCTCGCCGACGTACACCCACGCGCCGTCGACGCGGGCGAACCGGCTGTTCTCGTGCTGCTCGCCGCGCCCCGCGCCGGTGCGGTAGCGGGCGGCGAACTCCACGGTGCCCGATTGCTCCAGCAGCCCGCCGCCGGTGGTGCCCAGGATGGTCAGTCCCGTCCACTCGACGCCCGGGTCGAGGCTCAGCGCCGGCGGGCGGGTCTCCGGACGCCAGGTGCGCACCAGGTACTCCGCATCCCCGACCGCGAAGGCCGCGTAGCGCGAGCGCATGAGCCGCTCCGCGGTGGGGGCCGCCGCCTCGCCGCGGTGGAACCGGCCGCAGCAGTCGCCGTAGGACGGGCCCAGCCCGCACGGGCACGGGGCGTCTGCGCCCGCCGCGCCGGACGGGCCGTCTGCGCCGGGTGGTCTCCGATCTCTCATGCCCGCATTATCCTTCGGCCATGACCGCAGACGTGGAGGGCACGGCCGACGGCCCGGGCCGTATCCGGCAGAACCGCATCTACCGCGACGGCGTGCTGGGCCGCAGCCCGCGGATCCCGACCGATTCCGCCGCGCTCGAGCGCGCCGCGCGCAGGCGGATGTCGCGCCGGGCCTGGGCCTACGTGGCCGGCGGCGCGGGCGAGGGCACCACGATGGACGCCAACCGTGCCGCGTTCGACCGGCGGCGCATCGTGCCGCGGGTGCTGAGGGATGTTGCGCGCCGGGACCTGTCGGTGGAGCTGTTCGGCCGCCGCATCCCCGCCCCGGTGCTGTTCGCGCCGGTGGGCG
>CAYVJJ010000446.1:0-2541 GCA_964451655.1 uncultured Mycobacteriaceae bacterium
CTCGACGGCGACATCATGCGCGTCTACGGGGACACCAAGCGGGACGCGGCGGAGGCCGGTCCTGTTCGTGAGATCGACGGGCTGGGTGAGCGCGCCTTCACCACCGCCAGTGCGGCGCCCACCGTCTGGTGGGTGCAGGGCGGGCACGTGTACGGACTGTCGGTGCTGTCGTCGGCCGCGGCGTCGGGCGACGCAGGCGCCACGGCGGCACTGGACCTGGCCCGTTTGGCGTCGAGCAGGGTGGAGGGGTGATCGCATGACGCGGCAGGTGCGGGTCGCTGTCCTGGGGTCCGGCTCGTGGGGTACGACGGTCGCGAGCCTCGCCGCGCACAACACGCCGACCACACTGTGGTGCCGCCGTGCGGAGGTGGCCGAGGAGATCACCGGCGACCACCGCAACCGCCGGTATCTGGGAGAGAGGCCGCTGCCGGAGGCCTTGAGCGCCACCGATGACCTGGAGCGCGCCGTATCGGAGGCGGACGTGCTCGTGGTGGGGGTGCCGTCGTCGGCGGTGCGGGACACCCTGACCGCAGTGGCGCCCGCCCTGCGCGCGTGGGTGCCGGTGCTCTCCCTGGTGAAGGGCCTGGAGGCCGGCAGCCGGATGCGCCCCACGCAGGTGGTGGGGGAATGCCTTCCGGGGCACCCGGTCGGCCTGCTGGCCGGGCCGAACATCGCGGGCGAGATCATCGACGGCATGGCGGCGGCGGCCGTGGTCGCCACCCAGGACGAGACGGTGGCGGCCGCGCTGCAGCCGCTTTTCGCCGCCCCGCGCTTCCGCGTCTACCGGAACACCGACGTGCTCGGCTGCGAGCTGGGCGGCGTGCTGAAGAACATCGTCGCGATCGCCGCGGGCATGGCCGAGGGGCTCAAGGTCGGCGACAACACCCGGGCGATGGTGCTGGCCCGGGGGCTCGCGGAGATGACCAGGCTGGGCGAGGCGATGGGCGCGGATCCGCGCACCTTCATGGGGCTGACCGGCATGGGCGACCTGATCGCCACCTGCATGAGCCCTGCCTCGCGCAACCGGCGCATCGGCGAGGCGCTCGCGCGGGGGATGTCGGTGGCGCAGGCGGCCGAGCAACTCGGGCAGGTGGCGGAGGGCGTGAAGACGGCGCCGATCGTGATGCAGCTGGCCCGCGAGTTCGGGATCGACATGCCCATCGCCGCCGAAGTGGACGCGGTGGTGGCAGGGCGCCACACCCCCGAGCAGGCCTATGCGGGGCTGGGCACCGTCCCGCCGGGCACCGACGAGCACGAGAGTTCCTGAACCGCGCGTCGGCCCGGCGGGCGCGTCGTTGCACAATGGTCACGTGTTGCCTGATGAACCCCGGAACCCCGTGCCCGCCCCACCGCTGCGTCGGGGAGCCTTCGCCCGTGGCCGCCTGCGGCGTCTGGCCGCGCTGTGCATCGCGGCGCTCGCGTTCGTGACGCTGGCCGCGTGCTCCAGCGGCCCGTCCGGGTCCACGTCCCTGGAGGATCTGCCGCCCGGGACCGTGGTGATCACCGGCATGCAGTTCACCCCCGCGGAGATCACGGTGCACGTGGGGGACACGGTCACCTGGCAGTTCCGCGACAACGGAGTCCCGCACGACGTCACGAGCACGGGGCCGGACGGCATGGCGGCCTCCGACCCGGTCCTCGACAGCGGGCAGAAGACGCGCGGCGAATACTCGCACACCTTCACCGAGCCCGGCCGCTACACCTACATGTGCACTGTGCACCCGAACATGACGGGGGCCGTCACCGTCGTCCCGTGATGCGTCCGGAAGGGGCGGCGGGTCAGGAGCCGGCCTTGTTCCCGAGCACCCCCGCGGCACCGGCGGAGGCCGCGGAGCCCAGTGAGCCGAGCGAGCCCATCGCGTCGCTGTTGGACAGCCGGGCGAAGGGACCGGCCGCGCCGCTGTAGTGGTTCACGTCCACGTCCCCGCTGATGCCGGGCACGCTGCCGGAGTCCGTGTACTGCCAGAACGCCCAGTCCTGCCAGCCGCCGGGCAGCGGCAGGTTCGGGCCGTCGCCCCCGTTGTAGTCGGCGATCCACAGCGGGTACTGCGAGAACTCGGTGGTGTTCGCCATCTGATTGCGCCAGAACGAGGGGTAGGTGTAGATGATCGGCTGGCGACCGGTGAGCGACTGGACGGTGTCCAGGTAGGTGTGCAGCCAGTTGATGATGTGCTGCGGGGACTGTCCGCGCGCGTCCTCCAGGTCGATCACCGGGGGCAGGTCCAGCGGGCCGTTCTGGCCCAGGACGACGCCGGAGTAGAAGACCGCCTGCGCCGCCGGGTCGGCCGTGACGTCGGCGTAGTGGTAGGTGCCGCGCGCCATGCCGGCCGCGCGGATGCCGAGCGAGTCCTGCACGAAGTAGGGGTTGACGTAGTAGAGCCCCTCGGTCGCCTTGACCATCGCGAACTGCTGGCCGCTGCCGCGGACGGAGAACCAGTTGATGCCCTTCTCTCCGGGGTGCTGCCAGGACGACACGTCGACGCCCTGCTCGGCGGCGGCGGTTCCGGGGACGGCGGCCAGCAGCATCGCCGCCGCGGACAT
>CAYVJJ010000447.1:0-2523 GCA_964451655.1 uncultured Mycobacteriaceae bacterium
GACTTCCACTGGGGCGTCGCGATGTCCGAGTTCCAGTCCGGCGGCTACTTCCCCGACAGCAACTGGACCCGCTACGCCGCGCAGTCCGCGGATCCGTACCTGAACTCGGTGGACTTCTACCACCGCTACCCCGAGGACATCCAGCGCGCAGCGGACCTGGGCGTGGACACCTTCCGGCTTTCGATCGAGTGGGCTCGCGTGGAGCCCGCGCCCGGGCAGTGGGACCCCGGGGCTTTCGCCTATTACGACGACGTGCTGCGCCACATCGTCGACGCCGGCATGCGCCCCATGCTCACGCTCGACCATTGGGTGTACCCCGGGTGGGTGGCGGACAGGGGCGGCTGGGCGGACCCGGCCATCGTCGACGAGTGGGTGGAGAACGCCCGGAAGGTGGTGGACCGCTACGCGCACCTCGATCCGATGTGGGTGACCTTCAACGAAGGGACCGCCTACATGATGCAGGAGGTCAAGAACGGCGGGATCGCGCCGCAGGACGTGCCCGCGATGTCGGACCGGATGGCGGAGGCGCACCGGCGGATCTACGACCACATCCACACGGTGCAGCCCGGTGCCATGGTCACCACCAACGCCTCCTACATCCCCACAGTCGAACCGGTCATGGACGCACAGCTCATCGACAAGGTGGCGGACAAGCTGGACTACATCGGCGTCGACTACTACTACGGCGTCTCACCCACCAATCCGAGCGCCGTATACGCGCTGCTGGACGAGCACTGGAAGGCCACACTGGAGCCCGAGGGCATCTATTACGCGCTGCGCTACTACGCGCGGAAGTTCCCCGGCAAGCCGCTGTACATCGTGGAGAACGGCATGCCCACCGACAACGGTGCGCCGCGGGCCGACGGCCAGACGCGCTCGGCGGCGCTGCGCGACGACGTCTACTGGATCCAGCGCGCCAAGGCCGACGGCATGGACGTGATCGGGTACAACTACTGGTCACTGACCGACAACTACGAGTGGGGCACCTACGCGCCCCGGTTCGGTCTGTACACGGTGGACGTGCTCACCGATCCGGCGCTGACGCGGCGCCCCACCGACGGGGTGGACGCCTTCCGCGACATCATCAGCACGGGAGGAGTCCCGGACGGGTACACCCCCAGCCGCGCACCGGCCGTGTGCTCGCTGGTGGACGCGCCGTCCAGTTGTCTGGAGCCCGTGACCGTCCCGGGCGGATGAGATCAGGCACCCGGCGCGTCGACCCGGATCATCGTCGCGACCATCGTGGCGCAGTGCGTCTCACGAGTGCCGTCGGGGCCGTCGGCGAGCCCGAACACCTCGGCCCGGCACACGGTGATCGTGCGGCCCGAACGGACGACGCGGCCCCGGGCCTCGATCCGGTCGCCCCGTGCCGGCGCGAGCAGGTTGGTTTTGAACTCGACGGACAGCACCTCGGATCCGGGCGCCATCAGCGTCAGCGCCGCATAGCCGCATGCGGTGTCGGCGGCGGCGGTGGTGACTCCCGCGTGGAAGAAGCCGGCCTGCTGGGTGAGCCCGGCGGAGAACGGCACTGCGATGTCGACCTCGCCGGGCGCCACCCGCTCGAGACGGGCCCCGTAGGTCCGCATCAGACCTTGTGCGGCGAACGAGTCGCGGACGGTCTGCTCATACCGGGGGTTCCGCACGGGGTGATCGGTCATGATGACAGGATCGCATCCGCGTCACCCACCGGCCCGGCCGCATGCGCTGCGGGGAGCGGAGGCGGACGAGCAGCGGTGGAGGTCGAGCAGCAGTGGCCCGTCGAGTAGCAGTGGCCCGTCGAGCAGCGGTGGTCGTGCGGTGCGGGAGACGGTAGGACGGTGGTATGAGCCCCCACCCGATGTGCGTGACCTGCGGAGTGCAGTTCGCTGCCGGCCACGACACGGCCCGCTGCCCCGTGTGCGACGAGGAGCGCCAGTACGTCGGGTACGACGGACAGCAGTGGACCACGCTGGAGGCGCTGCGCGGAGACCATGTGAACGTGCTGCGGCGGGAGGCGCGGGGGCTGTGGGGGATCGGCACGGAACCGGCCTTCGGCATCGGGCAGCGTGCGCTGGTGGTGCCCGGCGAGGATGCCGACGGAGAACCCGCGAACCTGTTGTGGGACTGCATCAGCCTGATCGACGACGCGACGGTGCGGCGCGTGGAGGAACTCGGCGGGCTCGCGGCCATCGCGATCTCGCACCCGCACTACTACAGCGCGATGATCGAGTGGTCCGAGGCGTTCGGCGGTATCCCCGTGTACGTGCATGCGGACGACGCGCAGTGGGTGGATCCCTGCGTACGGGGCAGGCGGAATCCGGTGCGGCTGTGGGAGGGCGACTCCGTCGAGGTGCTGCCGGGCCGGACGCTGCTGAACCTGCGCGTGCACTTCGCCGGCGGCACAGTGGTGCACTGGCCGGGCACCGACGGCCGCGGCGCAGTGTGCTCGGGCGACATCCTGCAGGTGGTGGCCGACCGCCGGTGGGTGAGCTTCATGTACAGCTACCCCAATCTCATCCCCGAGCATCCGGACACGGTGCGGCG
>CAYVJJ010000448.1:0-2521 GCA_964451655.1 uncultured Mycobacteriaceae bacterium
CCACAAGACCAGGGTCCTCCCCGATAGCGGAGGCCGCACCCTGGCTGCGATCCTCACGATATGCGCACCGCCTCCCGAGTCTCCGGGCCGCTGATCGGTCCGGCGTCGGCCGCGTTGACGGCGGCCGCGGTACTCGGCCTCGCGCACGGGGCGTTCAGTCTCTACTGGGGCGCCGGCGGTGATGCACTCGAGGGCACCCTCGGCGACCGGATGACCGGGACGTTCGCAGACCTGCGCTGGGCGCTGCTGCCCGTCGGGCTCGTCAAGATCGGCTTCGCACTCCTGCCGTCCGCGACGTGGGCGCGTGGACGGGCTGTCCGGCCCGCCCGCGCCGTCTCCTGGCTCGGCAGCGCCGTGCTCATCGTGTGGGGAGGCGTGAACACCGTGATCGGCAACGCCGTATTGAGCGGAATGATCGAAGTCGAGGGCGGTTACGACCGTGACGGCATGATCGGACACGCGTGGCTGTGGGACCCGATGTTCCTCGCATGGGGCCTACTACTCGTCGCGGCGTTGCTGCTGACGCCGGCGCCGGCGATACGGCCGTCCGGCGCAGGCCCGATAGGACCCCGCCGTCGATGTCCACGGCGCGGCACCGGGGGTTCGCGACCGCATGCCGACTAACACCGGTGCACGTCCGCACGATGAGACATATGACACACCGATCGATGACGGAAGTAAGGGAGCGTCGACGATGCGATCACTCGGAACCAGGGCGCGGCGGGTCGCCGCAGGCGGATTCGCGGCCGTATCCGGCGCCGCAGTCGTCGCGGCGGGCGCCGCGGGCACGGCGTCGGCGGATGAACTGATCGGCCGCGCCTTTCATTGGCCCGAGCAGGAACACGACACGGCCGTGTCGATGGGCGACCCGTGGATCTTCCGAGGGCCGACGGACTACCACGTACGGACTCAGCCGGCCTGCTGGATGTACCCGAACCATCAGGACCTCGTCGCCGATGTGCAGGTCACTGCACCGGACCGGTTCGAGCCCTTCCCTTTCGATATCGACCGGCTGTTCTTCCCCGTCCGCAATACGGTGACCGTCGACTGGACCAACACCGCCACCGGCGAGCAGGGCCGGACTGTCGCGCACGGGGACTCCGGCAGCGTCACGGCCGGAATCCCCGGCGGTCCGGGGCCCATCGAGATGGACATCCATGTGCGCGCGGACCATCCGTGGCTCTACGACCTGGGTTCGGCAGATCTGCCCGTCGGTCATGCCACCGCGGACACCCACGCCGTCGTCGACCTCACCGGCAAGGCGTGC
Source organism: uncultured Mycobacteriaceae bacterium (assembly GCA_964451655.1). Lineage (GTDB taxonomy): Bacteria > Actinomycetota > Actinomycetes > Mycobacteriales > Mycobacteriaceae > Tomitella. The sequence continues at coordinate 1,268 of CAYVJJ010000448.1, forward strand.
CCGCCGTGATGCGCATCGGCCGTCCGGTCACGGGGTGACCCAGGTGTTTCCGAGCAGCATGATCCCGTCGTTGCTGGGCGTGGCTCCGTGGACGTCGGGGCTCCAGGCGACGAAGTTCGCCCCCCAGCCCAGACCCACGTACGGCACGTCGTCGTGGATCTTCTGCACGACAGCGCCGACCGCCGCCCTCTTCGCCTCGTGGCCCACCGCGGTGCGCGCGGTATCGAGGAGCGCGTCCATCTCGGGGCTGCTGTAGCCGACGAGATTGTTCGGCGACGTGCTGCGCAGCGCCGCATCGATCCGCAGGACGGGGACGGCGTCGGATATCGCGCCGGACCCGTAGGCGAGATCGAAGTCGTGGTCGACGTACATGCGCTTGACCATATCCGTGACGGTGGCGGTGTACTCCACCTCCACGTCGAATCCGACAGCGTTCAGCATGGCCTGCGTTGCTGTCGCGATCGACTGTGCCGCAGGACTGTTGACGCTCACATAGGTAATGTGCCCATCGAATCCCCCGGCTTCGGCCGCATCGAGGAGCTGCTCGGCCTTCGCGGGATCCGGGGTGAACGCGGGGACGGTGCCGTGCCACTCGGACCAGTCGGCGAAGATCCTCGTGGTGGGGTGACCCGCGGAGTTGAAGGCGCGCTGGTTGATCACCTCGGGGTCGATCGCCAGGGAGATGGCCCTGCGGACGTCCGGGTCGGAGCCGGGGTGACCGTCGCGATTGTTGATCTGGATCATGTCGCTGAGGTTGAGCGGCTCGTAGAAGCCCGGATACTGCGATTTCGCGGCGGACACCCATTCGGCGGTGCGCAGGAACGACATCTGGACTCCTCCGGAATCCATCGCCTGGATCTTCGCCTGCCCGCCGGCGATGTCGACGAACTCGAGCTTGTCGAGGAATGGCGCCCCGTCCCAGTAGTCCTCGCGGGGGGCCAGTTCCAGCGACGCGGCCGGAGCGAAGCCGGCGACGGTGAATGGGCCCGCCCCGATCGGTGTGAAGTGCTGCGGGTCGGCGTACGCGGCCGGGGCGACGATCATGCCGTGGCCGAATGTGAGCAGTGCGGGAAACTCCGACCACGGCGCATTCAGGGTGATGGTGACCGTCCGCGGATCCGTGGCGTCCATCGAGGCGACCCCGGCCAGCCACTGATCGCTGTTGACCCCGTGATTGGTGTTGTACCGGTCGATGCTGTCGACCACGGCCTGCGCATCGAGCGGGGTGCCGTCGGAGAAGGTGACGCCGTCACG
>CAYVJJ010000449.1:0-2511 GCA_964451655.1 uncultured Mycobacteriaceae bacterium
ACGCGCGGTGGACCGGCGGGGCCGCCTCCCCCGCCGAGGCCGTGCAGGCCTATCGGGACGCGATCGCATCCAAGTCCGATCTGGAGCGCCAGGAGAACAAGGACAAGACGGGCGTGTTCACCGGCAGCTACGCGGTGAACCCGGTGAACGGGGCGCAGGTGCCGGTGTTCATCGCGGACTACGTCCTCACGGGCTACGGCACCGGCGCCATCATGGCGGTGCCGGGGCACGACCAGCGTGACTGGGAGTTCGCCACCGCCTTCGGCCTGCCGATCGTCGAGGTCATCGCCCCCGAGGCCGGGGGCGCCGGAGCCGACCTGGTCTCCGAGGGCGCCTACGCCGGCGACGGGGTGGCCGTGAACTCCGCCAACAGCGACGGCCTCGACATCGACGGGATGCCCGTCGACCGGGCCAAGGAGACCGTCACCGAATGGCTGGAGGGCCGCGGCGCCGGCACCGGCACCATCCAGTACAAGCTCCGCGACTGGCTGTTCGCGCGTCAGCGTTATTGGGGCGAACCGTTCCCTGTCGTCTACGACGAGGACGGCCGAGCACATGCGCTGCCGGAATCGATGCTGCCGGTGGAGCTTCCGGAGGTGGAGGATTACCAGCCGGTCAGCTTCGATCCCGACGACCGCGATTCCGAGCCGTCGCCGCCGCTGGCCAAGGCCGTCGACTGGGTGAATGTGGAGCTGGATCTGGGCGACGGGCCCAGGAAGTACACGCGCGACACCAACGTGATGCCGCAGTGGGCCGGCAGCTCGTGGTATCAGCTGCGCTACATCGACCCCACCAACACCGAGCAATTCTGCGCCCCCGAGAACGAGCGGTACTGGATGGGGCCGCGGACGGCCGAGCACGGTGCCGACGACCCGGGTGGCGTGGACCTGTATGTCGGCGGGCTCGAACACGCGGTATTGCATCTGCTCTACGCACGGTTCTGGCACAAGGTGCTCTACGACCTGGGCCACGTCTCGTCGAAAGAGCCCTACCGGAGGCTGTTCAACCAGGGCTACATCCAGGCCTACGCCTACACCGACGAGCGTGGCGTCTACGTCCCCGCCGCCGACGTGATCGAGCGCGACGGCGCCTTCTACCTGGTCACGACCGACGGTGAGCAGAAGGTGCACCGCGAGTACGGGAAGATGGGCAAGTCCCTGAAGAACTCGGTGACACCCGACTACATCTGCGAGAACTACGGCGCGGACACGCTGCGGGTGTACGAGATGGCGATGGGGCCGCTGGACGCCTCGAGGGCCTGGGCCACCAAGGACGTGGTGGGTGCGCACCGATTCCTCCAGCGCGCGTGGCGCCTCGTGGTGGACGAGGACTCGGGCGCCGTCACCGTCACCGATGACGAGCCCGACGAGGAGACGCTGCGCGCGGTGCACAAGGCGATCGCGGGGGTGCGCGAGGACTATGCGGCGCTGCACGACAACACCGCCGTCGCCAAGCTCATCGAGCTGACCAACCACCTGACCAAGGCCTACCCGGACGGGGCGCCGCGGGCAGCGGTCGAGCCGCTGGTGCTGATGCTCGGACCGGTGGCCCCGCACCTGGCCGAGGAGCTCTGGTCGCTGCTGGGCCACACCCGGTCGCTGGCGCACGGGCCCTTCCCCGTCGCCGACGAGACCTATCTGGTCGAGGACACCGTCGAGTATCCGATCCAGGTAAACGGGAAGGTGCGCAGCCGCGTCACGGTGCCGGCCGACATGACGACGGCGGACATCGAGGCGGCGGCCCTGGCGGACGAGCGCATCGTCGAGCTGCTCGAAGGTGCGCGGCCGAAGAAGGTGATCGTGGTGCCCGGCAAGATGATCAACGTGGTCAAGTAGCGCCCACCGTGGTGGAGTAAGGCGTACCGCGGCCGGGGTGCCACGCCGCGTGGAAACCTGTAGCATCCGGCCTGATGGGCCCTGCTGACGTGGATCGCGCCAGGCCCGAGGGGATCTCGGGCCCGATGCCGCGTCTCGTCTCGGCGGCGCTGCTGGTCGGCATGACGGCGTTGACCATCTGGGTGGTGGTCAGCGCGTTCAGCAGCTCGGAAACCGCGGACGGCGCCCAGCCGGAGTCGGCCGCCGCTGGGAACGGTCCAGGCGAGGGCCCTCCGCCGGCGTCCGCGGACCCGCTCCCCGACGAGTGTCCCCCCAGCGCCGACGTGTGCGTGGACACCCGGCTGCGGATCAGCTGGATGCAGGAGGACGGGCACGTCACCTACGGCCCGGTGCCGATCATGCCGGGGATGGCCGGGAAGTGGGCCACTCCTCAGGGCATCTTCCACGTCGAGTGGAAGGCGGCCGACTGGGTCAGCACCGAGTTCGACCAGCCGATGCCGAACTCCGTTTTCTTCGCGCCCGGCGGAATCGCCTTCCACCAGGGGCCGCTCGCGGACCTGTCGCACGGTTGCGTGCACCTGAGCAAGGAGGCCTCGCAGCACTACTTCGAGAACCTCCCGGTGGGTGCCGAGGTCGCGGTGTTCGGTGGTTACCCCCCTCCGGACGAGTGAGCCGG
>CAYVJJ010000450.1:0-2497 GCA_964451655.1 uncultured Mycobacteriaceae bacterium
GGTCCGCCCGCTGGAGGGCCGCCACCGCCGACACCGAGCCGTGCATGCCGGGCATCCCGCAGTGCTGCGGGTGGCTGTCCGGGAAGGCACCGCGCGCCATCAAGGTGGTGACCACCGGGATCCCGGTCAGCTCGGCGAGCTCCAGCAGCTCGGCGGAAGCCTCGGCCTTGATGATGCCGCCGCCGACGTAGAGCACGGGGGCCTTGGCGGCGTCGATCATCCGCGCGGCCTCCCGCACCTGCTTGACGTGCGGTTTGGTGACGGGCCGGTACCCCGGCAGGTTCATCTCCGGGGGCCACTGGAACGTCGTCTGCGCCTGCAGGACGTCTTTGGGGATGTCCACGAGCACCGCCCCCGGCCGGCCCGAGCTGGCGATGTGGAAGGCCTCCGCGATGATCCGCGGGATGTCCGCCGCTTCGCCGATCAGGAAGTTGTGCTTGGTCACGGGCATCGTGATGCCCGCGATGTCCGCCTCCTGGAACCCGTCACTGCCGATGAGGGTGCGCGCCACCTGCCCGGTGATGGCGACGATGGGGACGGAATCCATCTGGGCGTCCGCCAACGGCGTCACCAGGTTGGTGGCGCCGGGCCCCGACGTGGCCATGCACACCCCCACGCGCCCGGTGGCCTGGGCGTAGCCGGTGGCCGCGTGGCCCGCACCCTGCTCGTGACGCACGAGGACGTGCCGCACCCGCCCCGAGTCGAACAGCGGATCGTAGACCGGCAGGATCGCGCCGCCGGGAATGCCGAAGACCGTGTCGACGCCGAGCTCCTCGAGGGAGCGGACGACGGACTGTGCGCCGGTGACGGTCTCCGGGGGCACGCCGCGGCGGCCGGGGACCGGCGCTGCGGCGCCCTCCTCGGCCACGGCGGATCCGCCGGGCGTCTGGGCGCGGGTGGACGGGGCCTTCCGCGGCTGCGGCTGCGGCCGCGCGATGGGTGCGCTCACTGCAAGCTTCCTCTGGTCGGGCCGGCCCGCACGGGTTGGGGGACCGCGCGGGAGGCGGTGTCTGGTCTCGGGCAACAAAAAACCCCCGCCAGCAGAGAGTGCTGTACGAGGGTGGCGCGTCGAAGCGGGAACGGCTCAGGCGACTGGTCGGTTCACGCTCGGACGCGCCAGCCGATTACGAGCAGTTCCGTGTGCTTCATGTGCACGAGACTATGCACGCAGCTGGCGCCGAGTCAACTTTACCGGTGCGGACCGGCCCGGGGTCACCGGACGGTATCCGATCGATATCCGGTCGATGCGTCCGTGCGGTACCCCACAAGGTCGGGTCCCGCGGACCGGGCGCGAGGAGCCGGGATGCGAGGATCGGGATCGTGTCGCCCTCGCATGACGTCCCCCCAGAGCATAACCCCGCCGACGAGGGGCCCCGCGCCGGCACCCGTGGCGACGGCCCTGCGGAGCCGGAGGTCTTCCGCATCCCGGTCACGGGCTACGCCGCTGTGGCCTGTCTGACCGTGATCGTCCTGGTCCCGGTGCTCAACTGGCCCGCGTACTGCGGCTGGCTGCTGATCATCCCCCTGTTCCTCGTCTGGTGGGTGGCGCGGATGCGCACGGTCGTCTCCCCCGCCGGTGTCACAGTGCGGACCACCACGGGACACCGCACCGCCGGGTGGGACGGCATCCGCGGCGTCGTCTTCCCCCACCCCCGGGTGTTCGGCATCAGCTGGGCCCGCGCCCGCCTGCACGATGGCACAGTGCTGCGGTTGCCGGCCGTGACCTGGAACGACATCCCGCGCGTGTCCCGGGCCAGCGCCGGACACATCCCCGACCCGATCGTCCTGCGGTCCGAAGTCCCCGGCGACGACGCGGACGGCGACGGCGGTGCCCGTGCTGAACGGATCACCGAGGACCCCGAGTAATCTGCGGTGTCGGCGGCGCTCGTGCCCGCATGGAACCCCGCGCCGCCGCCGGGAACCGGCCGAGCCGGACCGGCCCCCGACACCGATCACGATGAGACGACGAGGTCGAGCATGCCCCCACTCCGTTCCAGAACCACCACCGCCGGCCGCGGCGCCGCGGGTGCCCGCGCTCTGTGGCGTGCCACCGGCATGACGGACTCGGATTTCGGCAAGCCGATCGTGGCCATCGCGAACTCCTACACGCAGTTCGTGCCCGGCCACGTGCACCTCAAAGACGTCGGCGAGATCGTCGCGGAAGCCGTGCGCGAGGCCGGCGGCGTGGCCAAGGAGTTCAACACCATCGCCGTCGACGACGGCATCGCGATGGGCCACGGCGGCATGCTCTACTCGCTGCCCAGCCGCGAGATCATCGCCGATTCGGTCGAGTACATGGTCAACGCGCACACCGCCGATGCCCTGGTGTGCATCTCCAACTGCGACAAGATCACCCCCGGCATGCTCAACGCCGCGATGCGGCTGGACGTCCCCACCGTGTTCGTCTCGGGCGGCCCCATGGAGGCCGGCAAGGCCGTGGTCGTCGACGGCGTGGCGCAGGCGCCCACGGACCTGATCACCGCGATCTCCGCCAGCG
>CAYVJJ010000451.1:0-2494 GCA_964451655.1 uncultured Mycobacteriaceae bacterium
ACGCGCACCTTGGCGAACGGGTCGTCCTTGGCCTTCTCCCCCGCGTACGCGGCGCGCACCCGCTTGCCCTGGTGCTCCACGTGCGCGTCGAAGACCCCGTACGCCATGCCGACGATCGGCGTGGAGATCACGGTGGGGTGGATGGTCCCCCACGGCATCCGGTACAGCGGCGCCGCGTTGGCCTCGAGGCCGGGCGCGGTGTAGTCGGACATCTTCTTGAAGCTCAGCACGCGGTGCGCGGGGACGAACGCGTCTTCGACCACGATGGTGTTGGACCCCGTGCCCTTGAGGCCCACCACGTGCCAGACGTCGTCGATGCGGTAGTCCGAGCGCGGGATCAGGTAGCTGACGAAGTCCACCGGGCGCCCGTCCTTGATGACGGGGCCGCCCACCACCACCCAGTCGGCATGGGCGCTGCCGGAGGACCAGGCCCACGCCCCGTTGACCTTGTAGCCTCCCTCGACCACCTCGCCGGACCCCATCGGTGCGTAGGACGAGGAGATCCGCACGTCGGAGTCGTCCCCCCAGACGTCCTCCTGCGCCTGCTGCGGGAACAGCGCCAGGTGCCAGTTGTGCACGCCGACGATCCCCGCGACCCAGCCCGTGGACCCGCAGGCCCCCGCCAGGTCGCGCACCGCCGTGTAGAAGGTGACGGGGTCGGATTCCACGCCGCCCCACTGCGCGGGCTGGAGCAGGCGGAAGAATCCGGCGGACTGCAGCTCGTCGAGGGTCTTGTCCGGCAGGACGCGCAGATCCTCCGCCTCATCGGCGCGCCCGCGCACCGCCGGCAGCATCGCGCGCACTCGGTCGAGCACATCGAGCGCCTCCGGCTTCTGCCAGGAGTGGGGGCGCTCCGCACGGATCCGTTCGTCGATTCCGCTCACTGCTCCGACTCCCGTCTGTCGCCTGTTGCGCTGTCCGCCGTGGCGCCTGCGGCACGAAAGGCGCGGCTCCCGGCCCGGCCAAGACTAGAACACGTTCTTATTGGTGTCGAGGCGCCGACTCCGCCCACGCTTCCACAATCGAAGCCCTCGCAGGTCGAGACCTCTACTGGGTGGGATATTGCCGTTCGGCGTATGATTTTTATAACCTGTTCTACTACGGGCGCCCGGGATGGCATGCGGGCCGCCGGCCCCGACCGGATCTCTGCGGACCGGCCGGCCGCGGCACCGCGCCGAGCGCACCACCGGAGCCACACCATCGGAGAGGGATGTGAGAGCGATGGCGACCACGGATACTGCCGAAGACGTCCGGCACATCGACGTCGGCGAGACCCCCGACCGCTTCGCCCGCGGCTGGCACTGCCTGGGCCTGTCGAAGGATTTCCGCGACGGCACGCCGCACTCGGTGCACGCGTTCGGCGGCAAGCTCGTCGTCTGGGAGGACTCGAAGGGCACCCTCAACGTGCTCGACTCGTACTGCCGGCACATGGGCGGCGACCTGTCCCAGGGCACGATCAAGGGCGACGAGGTGGCCTGCCCGTTCCACGACTGGCGCTGGGGCGGCGACGGCAAGTGCAAGGAGATCCCGTACGCCAAGCGGGTCCCGATGCGCGCCCGCACCCAGGCGTGGCCGACGCTCGAGCGCAACGGACAGCTGTTCGTGTGGAACGACCCGGAGGGCGGCGCGCCGGACGACTACATCCCCGAGATCGAGGGCGTCGGCTCCGACGAGTGGACCGACTGGACCTGGAACACCATGCTGGTCGAGGGCTCGAACTGCCGCGAGATCGTCGACAACGTGGTGGACATGGCGCACTTCTTCTACATCCACTACGCCTTCCCGACGTATTTCAAGAATGTCTTCGACGGGCAGATCGCCTCGCAGTTCCTCAACACCAAGGGGCGTCCGGACATCGGGATGGCGTCCCAGTACGGCGGGGACACTCTGCTCGAGTCCGTCGCCGCGTACTACGGCCCGTCCTACATGATCAACCCGCTGACCAATTACTACAGCGGGTACAAGGTGGAGTCGGTGCTGATCAACTGCCACTACCCCGTCACCGCGGACTCGTTCGTCCTGCAGTGGGGTGTGATGGTCAAGAAGCCCACCGGCGTCAGCGACGAACTGGCGGACACGCTGGCGGAGAAGTTCACCGAGGGCATCAGCGAGGGCTTCCTGCAGGACGTGGAGATCTGGAAGCACAAGTCCAAGATCGACAACCCGCTCCTGTGCGACAACGACGGGCCCGTCTACCAGATGCGCCGCTGGTACGACCAGTTCTACGTCGACCGCGCCGACGTCACCGAGGACATGGTCCAGCGCTTCGAGTTCGAGGTGGACACCACCAAGGCCAACGAGCGCTGGGAGAAGGAGGTCAACGAGAACCTGGAGCGGATGCGGGCCGAGCAGGACGCGGCCGAGGCCGACGACAAGACGCCCGCACAGCGCGCGACCGAACGCCAGGTAGAGGTCTGACCGCGGTGGACGCGCAGCAGGGGTGGGCCAAGGCCCGCACGTTCACCGACCCCGCCCGCCGCGAGGCGCTGCACCG
>CAYVJJ010000452.1:0-2488 GCA_964451655.1 uncultured Mycobacteriaceae bacterium
AGCATCATCGCTTCGCCGTCGAGTTCGGGGATGGGGTCGAGTGCATCGACGCTCATGGTGTCCTCCTGGACTGTGGTGGGCGGCACCGTCGGCCACCCGCTCCAATACACTACTAATAGTACCGTAACCTGCCTGCTGCCGCAACGGGGGCGGCCGGCCGGGGGAGGTCGTACGGGAGGCCCCCTGGGGCCGAGCCGTCACGACCGCACCCGGCCGGGCTCGCGGCGGGGGCTCGATGCCCCCGCCGCGAGCTGCACCACCCGCGGTCCGCAGGGCTACCTCCCGTCCGCGCGGCCGGCCGGGAGGCCCCCTGGGGCCGAGCCGGTCGCGGCGCGGACGGCCGTGGGGGGCCGGGGCGGGGGGCCCCGGGCCCCGCGCCCCCCCCCCCCCCCCGCGCGCCCGGCCGCGCCCCCCCGCGCCCCCTCCCCGGGCCCGCGGCGCCCGGCGCGGGCCCGGGGGCTCGATGCCCCGGGCCCACGGAGCCCCGACCCCGCACGGTGACGGGGTCGGGGCGGGTGCGTCACTCGCGGTCGCCGCCGAGCCGTACGGCGGCGCTGGATGCGATGCTGCGGACGATGTTCGGCGATGCCCCGGACTGGATCGCGCGATCGAGGATCGCGGCGAGGACGTTGTGCGGCTCGGCCTCCTGGGCCGCGTCGATTCCGACGTTGGCGCGGGTTCCGTCGCCGCCGATGTAGGCGCCCATCGCGTAGACGGTGGCCGCGGCGGCGCGTGCCGGTCCGCTCAGGCGCCGGGCGGCGGCGGCGCATACGGCGACGACGGCGTCGCGGTCGCGCGTGACCAGGAGTCCGAGTGCGTCGTCGCGGATGCCCGGGTCTTGGAGCATCGCTCCGATGCGGGCGGCGGCGTCGTCGCTGAGCGCGCGTCCGGCGCCGTAGTCGCGGGCGAACTGTGCCAACTCGGCGACGGCGTCCTCGGGGCTGGCGTGCAGCCCGTCGGTGGCCGCCGCGGCGACGGGGGCGCCGGTGGGCGCCATCTCGGTCGCGACCTCGTCGCGGTTGCGGTGGATTGCCTTTCCAGCGAAGGCCGTGGCGGCCGCGACGGCGCTGGCCTGCGGGTCGGGCAGGACCCCGCTCTTGCCGCGTTCCGCGCTTGCCCAGCGGCTTCCCGTGGTGATTGCCTCGGTCCACACCTGCGGGAGCATGGCGATGCCGTGAGCGGCGAGCGCGTCGGCGGCCGCGGCGGCGGCCCCTTCGCCAGCGTGCTGGTCTGCGCTTACGGCGACGAGCATGACCGTGTCGACACCGTTGTCCTGCATTGCCGCTGCGATGCTGGTACGGGCGGCGGTGACCGCGTCGTCGAGGTCGGCGCGGCCGGTGAACAGGATTTGGCGACCGTCGAGGGCGACGAAGATCAGGGACTCGGCGGGGGTGAATCCCATCAAGGCGGGGATCGCGGCGATGAGGTCCGCAGGGTTGGAGATTCCGATTCGGCTCATGGTGTCCTCCTGGACTGTGGTGGTGGGTCGGCCTGGTTGCCTTCCCTGTGCCTTACACTGTTAATAGTACTCTTACTAGCGGCAGTCGCGCAAGCCGTAACAGTACTATTGCCTGTGGTATGTGTCACATTTCCGGGTGAGTGGTGAGCGCGTTGATGGCGTCAGGTCGGTAGCCGGACCAATCGCGGATCGTGTGTCCGTCGTCGACGATGACCACGGGTGCGGCGTGGTGTCCGAGCTGGGCGACATAGTCGCGGGCGGCGCCGTCGGTGTGCAGGTCGATGCTGCGGTAAGCGATGCCGCGCTCGTCGAGGGCGCGGACGGTGAGCTTGCAGGCCATGCAGCGGTCGCCGGCGGTGTAGACGGTGACGGCGGGGTTGGTGCTCATGGTGTCCTCCTGGACTGTGGGGGGTGGCTCCGTCGGCCGCCCGGTGCGTTGGTGGGGCCACGGGCCCCGGCCCCGTGGCGGGGCCGGGGTGTGGTGGTCACATTTCGGTGATCTGCTGGGCGATCTCCTCCACGTCGATGGGGGTCGGTGCGGGGGTGCCGAACTCGCGTTCCGCGCGGGACTCGGCCTGGTTGATGGCGCGCTCGAGGATGATCGCGAGCGCGAAGGCGTCGCGGGCGGTGAGCGCTTCGCGCAGGGCGGCGGCGTAGTCCGCGTCCTGGTCGAGCTGGTCGTGGAAGAAGTCGCGGTAGGCGTCGGCCCGCTCGGCGGGGGTTCCGTCCTGGATGCGGGTGTCGCTGCCGGTGAACATTTCTGCTCCTTTGCGGTAGGTGGCTGTGGGTCGTGGTCGGTTAGTCACCCTCGGCGACGGTGACGAGTGCGTCGTCGAGCGCGTCACTGTCGCCCGCGGGGATGGTGCGGGTGCCGCGGGGGCCGGTGACGACGAGAACGTCGTTGCCGTTGTCATCGACGGCGCCGCGGATCATGGGCTCGTTGCCGGTGAGGGTGTAGGTCTCGATGGTCTGGCTCATGGTGTCCTCCTGGACTGTGGTGGTGGGTCGGCCTGGTTGCCTTCCCTGTGC
>CAYVJJ010000453.1:0-2485 GCA_964451655.1 uncultured Mycobacteriaceae bacterium
ACCGCGCCGGTCTGGCCAGCGGGGTGAACAACACGGCCCGCCAGGCGGCCGGTGCACTCGGGATCGCGGTCTACGGCAGCGTGATCGGAAACCCTGACGACCCGCCCGGATTCACTGCAGGACTGCAGACGATGGGAGTCATCGCCGCGGCGATATGGGCGGCCGCGCTGGTGATCACCGTGGTGATGATCCCCAGTGCGGTGCGGCGGAGGTGACCGCCGCACCGCACAGGCGGAGCCACCGCCGTGCCGGGTCAGACTGCGCCGACCGGCGCGGCCGGCACCCCGTCGACGGTCGACGCGACGGGTGTGTCCAGCGTGACCTGCTCGATCCGCCGGGGCACCGCCATCGCCGCCGCCACGCCGACCACCGCGGTGATCGCGGTGATGATGAAGGCGGCGACGTAGCCGCCGTCGGTGTACATCACCGCTCCTCCCGTCTGCTCCGCGGTGAGGGGTGCGATGAACGAATTGTTCATCACCGTGAACGCCACCACCGGCATCGCGCCGGACAGCAGCGACTGCACCACGCCGGCGATGCTCGCGGTCGAGGCCTGCAGCTCCGGGGGCGCCGCGACGACGAGCACGTTGGGGATGGCCGCATAGCCCAGCCCGATCCCCAGGCCGACCATGCCCGCGAACACCAGGAGCATCGCCTTGTCGCCGTGTTCGACGGCCGTGAGGATGGCGCCCGCACCGGCCACCAGCATCGAGGCCGCCATGAGGATCCTCGTGGGCACGCCGCGCCCGCACAGCACACCGACGATCAGCCCGCCGACCATCGTCATGCCGCCGAGCGGCACCTGGAAGAGCGCATAGCCCTCCGCGTCGACGCCGAAACCGTAGCCGAGACCCATGTCGGGAGAGGTCATGGTCATCATCGGCAGCACCATCGAATAGATCGCGCCCACGCCGTAGATGGCTCCGGCGGCGATCACCGTGAACAGCACCGGCCGGCGCAACAGCACATCGCGGTGGATCAGCGGGTCCGCGATCTTCTTCGCCGAGATCCACCAGGTGAGCACCAGAAGCATCCCGCCGAGCAGGTAGGCGAGCGTCGACGGCTCCGCCCACCCCCACTCCGGGCCGAAGCTCACCGCGATGAGCAGACCCGCCAGCCCGGCCCCGAGCAGTGCCGCACCGACGAAGTCCATGCGCGCCCGCAGGCGCACCGGCGTCTCGGGCGTGCTCACGGGGATCAGCACCAGGAGCACCGCGAGCACGGCGGCGAAGAACCAGAACAGGCTGCGCCACCCGAACCCGTCGATGAACCAGCCGGCCAGGAACGGCGCGGCGACGGTGATCATGCCCATGCCCGCGGTGCAGATGCTCACCGCGAGCGGAATCGTCTTGCGCGGGTAGACGTCGCGGATCAGTGAGTAGCTCAGGAACAGCGTCGGCACCAGGAGCCCGGCGACGGCGCGGCCGGCGATCATCATGGCGTAGCTGGTGGCCGTGGCGGACAGCACCGAGCCCGCGATCCCGGCCGCGACGCACAGCAGCATCACCCGGCGTTTGCCGAACAGGTCCGCCAGCTTGCCGGTCAGCGGGGCCGTCACGGCACCGACCAGCAGGAACGCCGTCATGAGCCAGGCCCCTTGAAGGGTGTCGAACTCGGTGGTGATCGACGGCAGTGCCATGGCGATCATCGTGTAGCTGACGCTGAGCAGTTCGAGCACCAGCACGATCGAGGCCAGCGAGAACACCAGCCGGGGCGACCAGCCGCGGTCCGGGTCGGCCGGCGCGGCGCCTGTGAGGGTATCGGTCATCGTGATTCCTTCGTCTCTGCGGCGAAACCGCCGTACCCCCCGCGGTAGAACAACAAGGGCTCCGCGTCGCGCGGCGCGTCGAGCCCGGTGACCCGTGCGATGACGATCGTGTGGTCTCCGGCATCGTGTTCGGCCTCGAGCGTGGCCTCGATGCGTGCGATGACTCCGCCGAGTGCGGGCGCCCCGTTGCCGCCGGCCCACCAGTCGGCGCCGTCGAACTTGTCGCCGCCGCTGACCGCGAACCGCGCGCACAGTCCGCGTTGATCGGCGGCGAGCACGTTCACGCACACGCCGGCCGCGCGGCGCATGGCCGGCCAGCTCGTGGACGTCCTGGCGGGGCAGAACGAGATGTACGGCGGCGCCAGCGACAGGGAGGTCACCGACTGGCAGGCGAATCCCAGCGGGCCCTCGTCGCCGTGCGCGGTGATGACCGCGACGCCGGTGCAGAATCGGCCGAGCACGCTGCGCAGCGCGGTCGGCTCGATGACGGCGGCGGGGCGCTGATGCGTCGTCACGGTCATCCCAGCACCCCCCGGACGGGTTCGGTGCGCAGGGAGAGCGGCAGTGTCCCCTCGTACGCGGCCCGGTCGATCGTGGCGTGCAGCGCCGGGCACACCTGCCCGACGTCCCGCGTCCCGCCCGCGCCGGGCGCCCCGACGGCCCCGCGGCGCATCAGCGCGCAGGTCCGCGACGCGTCGTCGAGCCACTGGATGCTGG
>CAYVJJ010000454.1:0-2478 GCA_964451655.1 uncultured Mycobacteriaceae bacterium
CGTCGGGCTCGTAGGTGACGAAGGGGATGGCGCTGTCGTCGCTGCGGAACGGCGTGCCCGTCAGCGCCAGACGGCGCGTGGCGTCGTCGAACGCCTCCCGGATGCCCTCGCCCCAGCTCTTGGCATCGCCGCCGTGGTGGATCTCGTCGAGGATGACCAGGGTGCGGCGGTTCTCGGTGCGCACCCGGTGCCGGAACGGATGCGCGGCCACCTGCGCGTACGTGACCACCACCCCGTGGTAGTCCCCCGACGTCTGGCCCGTCGAGTTGGAGAACTCCGGGTCCAGGGCGATACCCGCCCGGCGCGCCGAGTCGGCCCACTGGTACTTCAGGTGCTCGGTGGGCGCCACCACGGTCACCTGGTCCACTGTGCGGTCTGCGAGCAGTTCGGCCGCCACCCGCAGCCCGAAGGTCGTCTTGCCCGCACCGGGCGTGGCCACCGCCAGGAAGTCGCGCGGATTGGTCGTCAGGTATTTCGTGAGCGCGCGGCGCTGCCACGCGCGCAGCGACCCCTGCGACACGCGGGTGTCCGCGTTGGCCGCCTCCGCGACGTCCGAGTCCTGCGCACTGGAGACACCTGCACCGACGACCAACTGTTGCCACACCTCTTCCGCATCGGCACTCATGACGACAGCGGCGGAGAACCCGTCCGCGCGGCCCCGTCCCGCGGGGACGGCCGCGGCGCCCGCCGATGTGCGAGCCTACCGTTGCGGCGGCGCCCCCGCGCGTGCGGGCGAGGGCGTGCCGGAGGCGGACCGCGCACCGCTTCCGGCGACACGCCGTGACCTTCGTGGCAGGCCGGGGCAGCGGTCGGGGATGCTGGAGGGGAGATGGACGAGCACAGTGACGGCCGCCACGCCCCCGCCGGCCCGGCGGTCTGGGCGCGCCGCGTGCGTGCTGGGGTGGTGGGCGCGCTGGTGACCGTGTGGCGGGTGATCGCACGGCTGTCCGTCAAGGCGTTCACCGAGGGCATCTTCGGCCGGTCCGCGCAGGCGGCGTTCTGGCAGACGCTCTCCCTGCCGCCGCTGCTGCTGGGTCTGCTCGGCTCGCTCGGTTACATCGGCGGGCTGTTCGGCCCGGACACGGTCGACGTCATCGAGTCGAAGATCGTCACCGCCTCGCACTCGGTGTTCACCTCGAACGTGGTGGACCAGATCATCCAGCCCACCCTCGTGGACATCCTGGCCCGCGGCCGCGGCGCCATCGTGTCGGTGGGCTTCGTGCTGTCCCTCTGGGCCGGCTCCTCGGCCATCTCCTGCTTCGTCGACGCCATCGTGGAGGCGCACGGGCAGAAGGAGGAACGCCACCCCGTGTGGCAGCGCGTGGTGGCGCTGATCCTGTACCTGTTCTTCCTGCTGCTCAGCGTGATCACGCTGCCGCTGGTGGCCATCGGCCCCACCTACATCGCGCAGATCCTGCCCGACTCCTGGTACGGGTTCGGCTCCCGGATCATCGACGTCTTCTACTTCCCCGCCGTAGGACTGCTGCTGGTGGTGGGCCTGACGACGCTCTACAAGCTCGCTCTGCCCCGCTCGCTGCCGTGGCACAGGCTCCTCGGCGGCGCGGTGCTCGCGGGCATCTTCTTCGTGCTCGCCAGCGGCGGGCTGCGCTTCTACCTCACCCTGGTCACGAAGACCGGCTACAGCTACGGCGCCTTGGCCACACCCATCGCGTTTCTGCTGTTCACGTTCTTCCTGGGATTCGCGGTGGTGCTGGGCGCCCAGTTCAACGCGGTGGTCCAGGAGTTCTGGCCGGCCAGACGCACCCGCATCGACCAACTCAAAGACTGGCTCAGCACCCAGTCCGAGAACCTCGACGGGCTATCCGGAAGCGCAGTGACCACTCCGCTGCGGCGCATCGCCGCCGCGCCCCGCCGGTCCACCGTCCAGCGGCATCCGGCAGCGCGCCCCGGCGGCGACGGACACGCCCCGGATCCGTCCGCGCCCCCCGCCGGCCCCGGGCCCCGCCCCCGGGAGCCGCGTCAGCTACCGGAGGGCCGTCAGCTGCCGGAGGGCAGGGTCTCGTAGATCTTCTTGCACTCCGGGCAGACCGGCGAGTTCGGCTTGGGGGACTTGGTCACCGGGAACACCTCGCCGCACAGGGCCACCACATGCGTGCCCATGACGGCGCTCTCCGTGATCTTGTCCTTGCGCACATAGTGGAAGAACTTGGGGGTGTCGTCGTCGGTGCGCTCGTCGTCGACGACCTCGGGCTCCAGCAGACCGGTCTGCCCGGCGGTTTGAGTACTCACGCCCTCCATGATGCCGCAACCGCCGCCTCCGGATCCAGCCCCGGGCGGTGCGTGCACGCCCTCGCAGTGGGAGCATGGAGCCATGGCACATGAAGGCGGCTACGACGCCACGCGGGGTTACGACCACACCCGCCCGCACCTCCACTCGACGCATTCGTCGAGACGGCCGCCGGTGATCACCGAAGCGCAGGAGTCGTTCGAGGCCCAGCAGAAGGTCCGCATCCGCAA
>CAYVJJ010000455.1:0-2478 GCA_964451655.1 uncultured Mycobacteriaceae bacterium
GCGAGCAGGCCGGGGTGCCGGTCTTCGCGCCGCATCCCGGGGCCAGCACGGAGGGCGAGGCGCAGGGCGCCGGCGTCGGGGACCCGGTCGCGGTGGCGCGGGCGGGTGTCGAGGAGGCGCGTGCGAAGGTCCACGACATCGTCATCGTCGACACGGCCGGCCGGCTGGGTGTCGATGAGGTCCTGATGCGCCAGGCCGCCGACATCCGCGATGCGGTCCGGCCTGACGAGGTCCTGTTCGTCCTCGACGCGATGGTGGGCCAGGACGCGGTGAGCACGGCGGATGCCTTCCGTGAGGGTGTCGGGTTCACCGGCGTGGTGCTCACCAAGCTCGACGGCGACGCGCGCGGCGGCGCCGCGCTGAGCGTCCGGCAGGTGACGGGCCGACCGATCATGTTCGCGTCGACCGGTGAGAAGCTCGGCGACTTCGACGTGTTCCACCCGGACCGGATGTCCAGCCGGATCCTCGGGATGGGCGACCTGCTCAGCCTGATCGAACAGGCCGAGCAGGTCTTCGACCAGCAGCAGGCCGAGGCGACGGCCCAGAAGATCGGCAGCGGGGAACTGACGCTCGAGGACTTCCTCGAGCAGATGATGGCGATCCGCAAAATGGGGCCGCTCGCCAATCTCGTGGGCATGCTCCCCGGGGCGGGCGACATGAAGGACGCCCTGGGCCAGGTGGACGAGAAGCAGCTGGACCGCGTGCAGGCGATCATCCGCGGCATGACCCCCGCCGAGCGCGCCAACCCGAAGATCATCAACGGTTCGCGCCGCCTGCGCATCGCCAACGGTTCCGGTGTGACGGTGACCGAGGTCAATCAACTGGTGGACCGGTTCTTCGAGGCCCGCAAGATGATGTCCGCGATGGCCGGGCGTATGGGCGGCCCCGGCGGAATGGGCAAGGGCAAGGGCAAGAACAAGCGCGGCAAGAAGGGCAAGAAGGGCAAGAAGGGGAATCGCGGGCCCACTCCGCCCAAGGTCAAGGGCGGCTTCCCCGGCGGTATGCCGGGTATGCCCGGCGGCATGCCGGACCTGTCGTCTATGCCGAAGGGGCTCGACGAACTGCCTCCGGGGCTCGAAGGCATCGACCTGTCCCAGCTCAAGCTGCCGGGCCAGGACGGCAAAGGCAGGTGACGGGGGTGCGCGACGACGACCGGACGCCGCGCCCCGCACAACCGCCTGCGCACGCCTGGCGGATCCGCGGGACGGCGCTGCCGTGGGGGGAGCCGGTGGACTGGTTCCTTGCGGACGGCCGCCTCACCGCCGAGCCGGTCACCGGCGCCGAGGACCTGGTCACGGGAGGCTGGATCCTGCCGGGGCTGGCGGACGCGCATTGCCACATCGGCATCGGCCGCGGCAGCCACGGCGTCGACTACGACGAGTGTCTGGCGCAGGCCCGTCTCGAGCGCAGCCGGGGGGTGCTGCTGGTGCGGGACTGTGGCGTCCCCGTCGACACGCGCGCTCTCGACGCGGTACCCGGGCTGCCGCGGATCATCCGCGCCGGGCAGCACCTGGCGCTGCCCAAGCGGTACCTGCGCGAGCTCGGACTGGTGCTCGAGGATCCCTCGCAGCTGCCGGACGCGGTGGAGGAACAGGCCCGGGCCGGTGACGGCTGGGTGAAGCTGGTCGGAGACTGGATCGACCGGTCGGTCGGCGACCTTGCGCCGCTGTGGGACGACGCTGTGCTCGCCGAGGCCGTGGCGCGGGCGCACGACGCCGGCGCCCGCGTGACTGCGCACGTGTTCGGGGAAGACGCCCTCCCGGGGCTGCTGGACGCCGGGATCGACTGCATCGAGCACGGCACCGGCCTGACCGACGGGACGATCATGCAGATGCAGCGCCAGGGCACGGCGCTGGTACCGACGCTGATCAACATCGCGAACTTCCCGGACATCGCCGACGGTGCATCGCGATACCCCGTCTATGCGCGGCACATGCGCGCGTTGCATGCGCGGCTGGACGAGACGATGCGCGCGGTCGTCGACGCGGGGATCGCCGTGTACGCGGGAACCGATGCGGGCGGCATGATCGACCACGGCCGCGTCGTCGACGAGGTCGCGGCCCTGGCCGCCGCCGGACTCGGGGCCGAGGGCGCGCTGGCCGCCGCATCCTGGGGTGCGCGCCGCTGGCTGACCGGTGTCGAAGGGTCCGCGGCCGGGCTCTACGGGCTCGACCGTGCGGATGCCCGCGCGGACCTGGTGGTGTATGCGGACGATCCGCGTGCGGACCTGAACGTTCTGCGCTCGCCCTCGCTCGTCGTCGCCGACGGCCTGCCCGCGGACCGGGAACCCGCCGCCTGACGAGGCCGCGGCGAGCGGCACGGGCGGGCGGATTCCGGTGCTCCGCCGGAGTCTGGCAGAATGTTCCACGCTCGTCGCATCCGGTTCCGTACCGCGCGGCGGTCACAGGAAAGAGGCAAAACCGGGCGTCCCGAACCGCGGGGCGTCGCTGAATTGCACGTGACATCACCAAGGAGACC
>CAYVJJ010000456.1:0-2468 GCA_964451655.1 uncultured Mycobacteriaceae bacterium
CCACGGCTCCGGCTGGTTCCCACTCGTGCCACCACGAGACGGTCCCTGGGTCTGCGAGGTGGGCGTCCTGGTCACGCTCGACGCCGACGCCCCCGAGCCCGGAAGGTAGCCGTGTCGAGTGTCGGCTCTTATGCCGCGGACCGACTCCGACTCGATCGATGTGGGACGAACCGACGATGTCACGTCCATCGGCGACCCTGACCGAGTAGGCCGGGTCCGCGGGCGAGATCCACGCCACATTCGCGGACCGGCCGCCGCGGCCCGGCACACGCGGAGCGGCACAGAAACTAGAATGGCCCACCGTGGCCTATGTCGACACCGTGATCACGATGCTCCCCCGGCCCGTCCGGGAACTCGCACTGCGCCACGCCGAGTTCATCAAGTTCGCCCTCGTCGGCGGCACCACCTTCGTGGTCGACATGGCCATCTTCTACGTGCTCAAACTCACGGTCCTCGAGCCCAAGCCGCTCACCGCAAAGGTGATCTCCGGCGTGCTGGCGATGATCCTGTCCTATTACCTCAACCGCCAATGGTCGTTCCGCGCCCGCGGCGGACGGCACATCTCCTCCGAGGCCGTCCTGTTCTTCGCGGTCAGCGGCGTCGGCGTGGTGCTCAGTTTCCTGCCGCTGTGGGCATCGCGCTACGGGCTGCAGCTCAACGCCGAGCACTATTCGCTCACCGTCGAGAACATCGCGGACTTCGTCAGCGCCTACATCATCGGCAACGCGCTGCAAATGGCGTTCCGATTCTGGGCGATGCGACGCTGGGTGTTCCCGCACCAGCACACCCCGACGCCGGTGGACGTCTCCGAGCGCCCCGGCCCGCCGGACATGCCGGAACCGGGGCTCACTCCACGCCACTGAACCGCCCGGAAAGCTCAGCGCCGTCCGGAAAGCGCAGCCCCGGCCGACTTGCGTCAGTGCCAGCCCGCCTCCTCGCGGATGAGCCGCTGCACCCGTCGCGGCCCCGGCATCCCGCCGAACTCGAGCGGCTCGGCCGACGAGGAGCGCAACACCAACGTGCCCGCCCCCAACAGACGTTCCGTCACGGACCGGCGGTAGCGGACGTCGCTGATCCGGTCCAACTCCAGCTCGAACCCCGACCGGGAGAACACCCCCTGGCGCACCATGACCCGCAGGTCGGTGACAACGAAGTGCGTCGAACGCCACCGCAGCCACGGCAGCACGCAGCGCCACCACACCAGCGATATCCATACGACCGCCAGTACGGCGAACAGCGCGGTCGCCACGCCTCCGCCGGCGTGCCGCTCGACCAGGCCGCCGCACACTCCGGCGGCTCCGGTGAGCACCGGAAGCAGCACCGCCGCCGGCAGCACCGCCTTCCAATGCGGACGACGGTGCCACAGCACCGTCTCGCCGTCTTCCAGCACGTTCTCCGGATACGCCACCGCGGAAACCTCGCCCGATCACCGACCGTCAGAGGCCGGCGGCCGCCGGCCGGACGTGCTCGACGTCGCCCGCGGCCAGCGCCACGGTCCTGTCCGCCGCGCCGCCGCCCGGCACGTCGACCTCGATCACCAGGCAGCCCCGGTCGTCGACCCCTGTCGCCCGGCCGCGGTGCTCGCCTCCGCCCGGCAACGTCGCCTTCACCTCACGGCCGACCGTGCTGCAGTAGCGGAGATAGTCCTCCGTCAGCGCGTCGGAGCCGCCCCGTCGGCCCTGCCAGCGGTGGACGCGTGTGGCCAGGCCGCGCAGTATCGCGCGCACGAGCGTGTTGCGGTCGGTGCAGGCTGCACCCTCGGCGGCCAGGGATGTCGCCGTCGGCACCGGCAGCTCCTCCGCAGACTGGGAGACATTGAGCCCGATTCCGATCACGACCATCGGCACGTACCCGTCCCCGGCTCCGGGGCGCTGCGGCGGAGAGGCCACCTCGGCCAGGATCCCGGCCACCTTCCTGTCGCCGATCAGCACATCGTTGGGCCATTTGAGCACCGCATCGACCTCCGCGACCTCCCGGAGCGCGTCGGCCACTGCGACGCCGGTGAGCAGCGGCAGCCAGCCCAGACGCTCGGGGGGCACGCCCGGCAGCCGGAGGACCGCCGACATGAGCACCTGCGACTGCGGCGCGCACTCGAACGAGCGACGGTGCCGGCCGCGGCCGGCCACCTGCTGCTCGGCGATCAGCACCGTCCGGTCCAGCGACTCGGGACGCGGGTCGCGGGCGATCCGCTCGAGCAGGTCCGCGTTGGTCGAACCGGTCCGCTCCACGATTTCCAGCCCGGTCCACGGAGCGTCCGCGGTACCCGCCAGGCTGCGCCGAAGACCGCGCGCGTCCAGCGGCGGACGTCCCAGATCCCCATACATGGCGCCCACCCTATGCGGCCCCCCGGGCCACGGCGCATGCGCGGCGCATACCGGCCGGTAGGTGGGCCTGCCGATCCGTCGATGTGGCGCGGATCGCTACCATGCAGCACATGACCAGTGCGACAGACTCGACGACGGCCGCCG
>CAYVJJ010000457.1:0-2457 GCA_964451655.1 uncultured Mycobacteriaceae bacterium
GCCTCGGCGATCTCGGGGATCGACTCGACGGCCTGGTAGATGTCGGCGCTGCCCATCCGGATGCCGTTGCGGTTGAGCGTCGAATCCGAGCGCCCGTGGATCTCCACGCTTCCACGGCCGGTCACCGTCACCCAGTCGCCGTGCCGCCACACGCCCGGGAAAGTGTCGAAATACGAGTCGTGGTACCGGGCGCCGTCGGGGTCGTTCCAGAAGCGCACGGGCATCGACGGCATCGGCCGCGTGACCACCAGCTCGCCCACCTGGTCCACCACCGGCCGTCCGGCGTGGTCGTAGGCCTCCAGCGCCACACCGAGCATCCGGCAGGACAGCTCCCCCGCCCACACCGGAACGTTCGGCGCCGATCCCACGAACGCGCTGACCACGTCGGTGCCGCCGCTGATCGAGGCGATCTGCACGCGCGCACCCACCTCGTCGCGGATCCAGCGCGCCGACGGCGCGGGCAGCGTCGCCCCGGTGACCCCGACCGTGGTCAGCGCCGACAGGTCGTGCTCGGCCGCCGGATGCGCCTCCGCCTTGATGCACGCCAGCAGATAGCCGGGGCTGGTGCCCAGGAACGTCACCTTCTGCCCGGCGGCCAGCGCCCACAGCCCGTCCGGGCCCGGATGCGCGGGGCTGCCGTCGTAGGTGACGATCGTGGCGCCCGCCAGCAACCCCGCCACCTGGTAGTTCCACATCATCCAGCTGGGCGAGGTGAACCAGAGGAACCGGGAGCCCGGGCCCAGGCCCCCGTGCAGCACGGTCGCCTTCAGATGCTCGAGGACCACTCCGCCGTGACCGTGCACGATGCCCTTGGGCAGCCCGGTGGTGCCGGAGGAGAACACGACCCACAGCGGGTGGTCGAACGGCACGCGCTCGACCTCGTGGCCGTGCTCCCCGGCCGTGGCCGCCGACCAGCCGAGCACCCTGTCGGACCCCTCGGCCAGCGACGCCACCGCCGCGTCCTCATCCGCCCCCGACCGGGCCACCAGCACCGTCAGGGCCAGCCGGTCCAGGCCCGCGCGCAGATCATCGACCGCCGCGCGCTGGTCGCGCGGCTTGCCGGCGTAGTCGTAGCCGTCCGCGGTGACGAGCACCTTCGGCTCCAGCTGGCCCAGCCGGTCCACTGCCGCGGGCGCCGAGTAGTCCTGCCCGCACGCGCCCCACACGGCGCCGATCGACGCGGTGGCCAGGAACGCGATCACGGTCTCGGCGGTGTTGGGCAGGTAGCCGACCACGCGGTCGCCGGGGCCCACCCCCGCGCCGCGCAGGGTGTGCGCCAGCGCCGCGGTCCGGCGCCGCAACTCCGCCCAGGAGACCTCACGTGCGGGGCGCCCCTCGGCCAGATCCAGGATGGCGGGCCGGCCGGCGGCGTCCTGCTCATCCGCGTGCCGGAACACCTGGTCCACGTAGTTGAGGCGGGCGTCCGGGAACCAGCGCGCACCGGGCATCCGGTCCTCCGCGAGCGCCGGCCCCGGGGGCGTGTCCGAGACGATGCCGAAGTAGTCCCACACGGCCTGCCAGAACGCCCCCAGGTGCGCCGTCGACCAGCGCCACAGCTGCGCGTAGTCCGACGCATCGGTGGGCGCATCCCGATCGTCCGGATGCGATTGCCGCACGAAATCCGCGAACTCCACGATCGCGCTGTGGGCCACCGCTTCCGCGTCCGGCTCCCAGAGCAGTTCCGCCGCGCCGCCGTCGCTCGCCTGTGTCACCGTCGTCCTCATTCCGTGGTCCACCGCCCCGCGGGCCACCGCGGCGGGGCCACCGTGACGCCCCCGCTCTGTGGTCCGCATCTCATCCGAGGCTATCGCGCGTGATCGCCCCGACCGACGTGAGGCCCGCCAGCCCCAGTGTCAGGTCGAACTCGGCGATGATGTCGGCGACCGCGTCGCGAGCCCCCTCCCGGCCGTTCAACGCGAGCCCGTACAGGTGCGGGCGGCCGACGGTGACCGCGTCCGCGCCCAGAGCGATCGCCTTGAAGACGTCCGCGCCGCCGCGGATGCCGCTGTCGAGCAGCACCGCGATCCGCCCGCCGACCACGGGCGCAATGGCGTCGAGCGCATCGAGCGACGCGATCGCGCCATCGATCTGCCGGCCCCCGTGGTTGGACACGATGACGCCGTCGAGCCCCTCGTCCACCGCGCGGCGCGCATCGTCCGGATGCAGCACGCCCTTGAGCAGCACCGGCAGCCGGGTGCGCTCGCGGAGCGTGGCGATGTCCTCCCAGCTCAACGACGGCCGCGAGTAGATATCGAGGAACGTCTCCACCGCCGCGCGCGGCTCCGGCGAGCGCAGGTTGTCCCGCAGCCGCCCCGGGTAGCGGCGGCTCATCGACAGCAGGGAACGGATAGCGCCCGGAGTGACCTCCACGTCCGCCCTCGCACCGGCGGCGGCGCGCACCCGCTCGCGCACGATCTGCAGGAACCGGGGGTCGGAGGTGTACTGCGCGATGCCCTC
>CAYVJJ010000458.1:0-2446 GCA_964451655.1 uncultured Mycobacteriaceae bacterium
CGGACACGCCGGGGCAGACGCCGGACACGGCCGCGCAGCCTGAGGCTCCGGGTGAAACGTCCGCGGGTACAGGCGAGAAGCAGGCGGGTGCGGACGACGCGTCCACGGATCCGTCGGTCGAACCCCGGACCACGGACTCCGGCGGAGACGACGCCGCGGCGGAGCCGGACGGGTCCGGGAAGGCCCGATGGCGGAAGTCGACGCTGGCAGCAGCCGCAGGCGCGGTGGTGTTCACCGTGGCGGCGGCGGTGCTGGGATGGCAGTGGGCCGAGCACAACGACCCCGGCCCCTCGGAGGTCAACACGGCGTTCGTCGGCGGGTCGCAGACCGAGACCACCCAGGTGGCGGAGGCCGCGCGGAACATCGTGCAGGGCGTCTTCTCGTACTCGTACGAGGACCTGGACACCTACCAGGATTCGCTCAAGAAGTTCCTCGACGCGGACATGCTGGGCCGCTATCAGGAGACCGCCGACCAGAACGTCCAGATCATCACGCAGGCGAAGACGAAGATCGAGGCCAAAGTCGGCGACGGCAACGTCGGTGTCGAAAAGCTCGACGGCGACACGGCGACGGCGGTCGTGATCATGGAGCGCACGGGCACCAACGGCGATTCGCAGCAGATCTCGGACGCCGCGCCGCTGCGGATGGAGATGGTCAAGGTGGACGGCCAGTGGAAGGCCAGTGACATGACGCTGCTGTGACCCGCGCCGGTCCGTCGGGTCCCGGCCGGCGGCGTGAAACCGCGAAACGCCGGGCCATGTCTTGACGTGAGCGCGCGGACCAGTCACTCTGATGCGGAGCAGAAGGCCGCACCCGCGCATCGGAGTACACGGATCAGGCGGGGCGAAGGACGGGATGCCCGCCGCGCGTCATGGGACGCGGCGGGTTGCCGGTCATGTACGGACTCGACATCGTCGGGCAATTGCGCTACCGTTGGACGTTGCGCTGGCTGCCTCCTGTCCATATTCCGTCCCCGACGGGTCCGGCGCCTGATCGTTCGTGCGGAGTTGCAGTGCGGAAACGCGGTGTTCACCCGCGTGCTGATCGGGCCGCTGATCACCTGTGGGTGCGGGTTTCGTCGGGAGCGCATCCGGCAGAATCCGCAGAACAGGTACAGCGGCGGTCGCCCGTTTCGAGGGCGGCGCGCGTGAGGTGCTGGAAGGACGCATCTTGGCAGTCTCCCGCCAGACCAGGAAAGAATCCGCGATTCCCGGGGCCCCCAGGAGGATCTCGTTCGCAAAGATCCAGGAGCCGATCGAGGTGCCCGGCCTCCTGGACATCCAGACTGACTCCTTCGAGTGGTTGATCGGTTCCGATGCGTGGCGTGATCGTGTCGCCGACCTTGGAGACAACCCGCGGCAGGGCGGGCTCGAGGAGATCCTCACCGAACTCTCGCCCATCGAGGACTTCGCGGGCACCATGTCGCTGTCCTTCAGCGATCCGCACTTCGAGGACGTCAAGGCGTCCATCGAGGAGTGCAAGGAGAAGGACATCACCTATGCGGCCCCGCTTTTCGTGACGGCCGAGTTCATCAACAACGAGACCGGCGAGATCAAGAGCCAGACGGTCTTCATGGGGGATTTCCCGATGATGACCGACAGGGGCACGTTCATCATCAACGGCACCGAGCGCGTCGTCGTGTCGCAGCTGGTGCGGTCGCCGGGCGTGTACTTCGACGAGTCGATCGACAAGTCCACCGAGAAGGAACTGCACAGCGTCAAGGTGATCCCCGGCCGCGGCGCGTGGCTGGAGTTCGATGTGGACAAGCGCGACACCGTCGGTGTGCGTATCGACCGCAAGCGCCGCCAGCCGGTGACCGTGCTGCTCAAGGCTCTCGGCTGGACCAACGAGATGATCACCGAGCGCTTCGGCTTCTCGGAGATCATGATGTCCACCCTCGAGAAGGACGCCACGGGAGGCGTCGACGAGGCGCTGCTGGACATCTACCGCAAGCTGCGTCCCGGCGAGCCGCCGACCAAGGAGAGCGCGCAGGCGCTGCTGGAGAACCTGTTCTTCAAGGAGAAGCGCTACGACCTGGCGCGCGTCGGCCGCTACAAGATCAACAAGAAGCTGGGGCTGAACTCCGCCGGCGCCGACGACCCGCTGGTGCTCACCGAGGCGGACATCGTCACCGCGGTCGAGTACCTGGTGCGTCTGCACGCCGGGGAGACCTCGATGGTCTCGCCCGACGGTGTGGAGATCCCCGTCGAGGTGGACGACATCGACCACTTCGGCAACCGTCGCCTGCGCACGGTGGGCGAGCTGATCCAGAACCAGATCCGCGTGGGCCTGTCCCGCATGGAGCGGGTGGTGCGCGAGCGCATGACCACCCAGGACGTCGAGGCGATCACGCCGCAGACCCTGATCAACATCCGCCCCGTGGTGGCGGCGATCAAGGAGTTCTTCGGCACCTCGCAGCTGTCGCAGTTCATGGACCAGAACAACC
>CAYVJJ010000459.1:0-2441 GCA_964451655.1 uncultured Mycobacteriaceae bacterium
CCACGTAGGTGATGTAGCCGTCGGCGTCACGCGATCCGACGTCGCCGGTGTGGTAGACGCCGCCGGCCGTTGCGGTGCCGGTGCGCTCCGCGTCGCCGTGGTAGCCGCGCATCAGCCCGACGGGGCGCTCGGCCAGGTCGATGCAGATCTCGCCCTCATCGGCACGCTCGCCGGTGGCGGGATCCACCAGGACGATGTCGAACCCGGGGACCGGCCGGCCCATCGACCCCGCCTTGACGTGCGACCCCGGGGTGTTGGCGACCTGCACCGTGGTCTCCGTCTGGCCGTAACCGTCGCGGATGGTCACGCCCCACGCCGCCCGGACCCGGTCGATGACCTCCGGGTTGAGCGGCTCCCCGGCGCCGACGACGGTGCGCGGCGGGGACTGCAGCAGCGACAGGTCGGCCTGGATGAGCATCCGCCAGACGGTCGGCGGGGCGCAGAAGCTCGTGACCCCGCAGCGGTCCATCTCCCGCATCAGGCGGGCCGCGTCGAACCGCGGATAGTTGACGATGAAGACGCATGCCCCGGCGTTCCACGGCGCGAAGACGTTGCTCCAGGCGTGCTTGGCCCAGCCGGGGGATGAGATGTTCAGGTGCACGTCACCGGGGCGCACGCCGATCCAGTACATGGTGGACAGATGGCCGACGGGGTAGGAGACGTGCGTGTGCTCCACCAGTTTGGGCCGTGAGGTGGTGCCGGAGGTGAAGTAGAGGAGCAGAGTGTCGTCCGCGCGTGTGGGGCCGTCGGGTGTGAACTCCTCCGGAGCGGAGGCGGTGCCGCCGTAATCGAGCCAGCCCTCGGGCGCGGGGGAGGCGCCGACGGCGATCCGCTGCACACCCGTGAGCGTGGCGAATTTGTCCGCGTCGGCGGCGCGGGCGACCACGAAGGCCGCGTCCCCGCGCTCGATCCTGTCGCGCAGGTCGGACTCCACGAGCAGTGTCGTGGCGGGGATGATCACCGCGCCGAGCTTCATCGCCGCGAGCATGGTCTCCCACAGCTCCACCTGGTTGGCGAGCATGAGCAGGATGCGGTCGCCCCGCTGCACCCCGTGTCCGCGCAACCAGTTCGCGACCTGGTTCGAACGGCGGGACATCTGCGCGAACGACCATGCGCCCTCGGTCCCGTCCTCCTCGACGATCCGCAGTGCCGGGGCGTCGTTGCCATCGGCGATGGCGTCGAACCAGTCCAGCGCCCAGTTGAACCGGTCGGGGCGGGGCCAGCGGAACCCGGCGCGCGCCCCGTCGTAGTCGTCGGAGTGCGCCAGCAGGAAGTCACGCGCGGCGCGGAACTGACCGGTGGGTGTGTCGGTCGCTGCCGGAATAGTCATGGGGGCCTCCGAAGAGCGGGCGGGGGATGCGTCGGTGACAAGCGCAACTACGAGAGCAATTGTGGGACGAGCCATAGTATGCCGTCAAAACTTCTCTCCGGAGGTGCGCACGGATCACCCCCGGACGGGGGTGATCACGGCACCCGACCCGGCGTACAAGCGGTCATCGGGTGCGTACGCCCCGGGCGCGCGGATAGACTGCTGCTGTGATGCAGGTCTCCGTGCCGGCCTTCGTCAGGCCGGCCTCTTCCGCAGTGCCCCTTCGTCGAGGGAGTTCAGTTGGCACACGATGATCGCGTGGCAATCCGTGACGCCGTAGGCCGGTTGCACCGGGAATCGGGCCTGCCGATGGTGTTCGGGGGGGCGATCACGGGCAAGGACCGGTTGCAGATCACGGAATTCGTCGGCGCGCGCAGCGGCACGATGCGCGGACTGCGGGTGCAGGCGGGCTCCGGTCTCGGCGGCAAGGCGATGGCGCTGCGGCGGCCGGTCCTGGTCAACGACTATGCCCGCGCGGACGCCATCACTCACGACTACGACGAGGCCGTCACCGGCGAGGGCATCCGCACGATGGTCGGCATCCCGGTCATGGTCGGGCGCTCGGTGCGCGGAGTGCTCTACGGTGCGCTGCGCGGCACCGTCGCCATCGGGGACAGGGTCATCGACTCGATGGTCACCGTGGGCCGCGTCCTGGAGCAGGACCTGGCCGTACGGGATGCGATGGAGCGTGAGAACCCGTCCAGCGAGGTCTTCCCGCTGCCGGACGAGGAGGTGCTGGACCAGGCCCCGCCGGCGGTGCGGCAGCGGCTGCTGGAGCTGGCCACGCGCATCGGCGATCCCGCGGTGCGCGAGGAGCTGATCGATCTCGTCGGGCTGTTGCCGGCGGGCGACGGGACGGCCGCCGGCGGCGGACAGCGGCGCGGCGCGGCCCCGGAGGAGGCGCCTCGCGTGCGGCTGAGCACCCGTGAACGCGAGGTGCTCATGCAGGTGGCCATGGGGCACACCAACGCGCTCATCGCCGAACGGCTGGGCGTGGGCGCCGAAACGGTCAAGAGTTACCTGCGCACCGCGATGCGCAAGCTGAGCGCCAACAACAGGATCGAGGCGGTCG
>CAYVJJ010000460.1:0-2438 GCA_964451655.1 uncultured Mycobacteriaceae bacterium
CCGCCCCGTCGCCCAGGGCCATGCGCAGGGCGATGCGCACCACCGCGTACAGCGCCGCCACCGACAGCACCTGCCACACGATGCCGAGCACGGTGAACGGCACGAAGTGCAGCGGGTAGAACACGATGGCCGCGAAAGGCGGATAGGTGAACGGCAACGGGGCGCTGCCCACGGTGTCGTCGAACACGAACCCGTAGAGGTTCCCTGAGAACGTCGTCGCCGCACCGTCGACATAGACGTGCAGGTCCAGCAACCGCCCGAGCGTCCCGCCGTAGAGCGTCGCCCCCACGCGCGCCAGCACGGACAGCGTCAGCAGGACCCATGCCCACGGGCCGGCGGCGTCCAGCGCACGGCGGATGCGACCGCGCCGTCCCGCCCCGTCGTCCCCGCAGCGGCCCGGGTCACGCGCAGGCGCCCTCGACGCGGCCCCGCCGACGGTGCGCCCGTCGTCCTGCGGACATTGCTCGCGCGGGTACGCCGCGTCGGGCGGTTCAGGTGCCCCGCGACCCGCGCTCCCGGAGCCCGGGGGCACCGACTGCGGCATCAGACCCATGCCCCCGATCCTTCGACGTCGATTCGGCTGCGGGAGGCTGCATCGGCGTACGCGTCTGCCCCGCCCGGCGGACCCGCTGGAGAATATCAGGGCGCCGGCGCCCTGCCGCGGCAGCGGAACGCGGCGGTGCGCCGCACAGGCCGCGTTCGCCGTTCCCATTGACCGCTCACGCGCTGTTTGGTAACACTTGCAACACTAAGAACATT
This sequence comes from uncultured Mycobacteriaceae bacterium, assembly GCA_964451655.1. Lineage (GTDB taxonomy): Bacteria > Actinomycetota > Actinomycetes > Mycobacteriales > Mycobacteriaceae > Tomitella. The sequence goes on from CAYVJJ010000460.1 coordinate 760, forward strand.
AACCACAACTGTCACAATGCACTGTCCGGAGCGGTTGGCCACCACGGCCGGCTCTCGAGTAACTTGCTTGCGAGCGGACCGACCCGGAGGACGCGCCGCGGCGGAACACCCCGCCGCACATGTGAACGCCACCCACGAGAACGGATGTGACGGTGCCAATGATTCGCCGAACCCGCAGGCCCATCGCCGCGCTGGCTGCCGCCGCGGCCGCGGCCCTGGTTCTCCCGGCCACTGCCGCCGCGCAGGACGCTCCGCCCGCGCGGGACGCCTCGCCGGTGGCCCCCATCAGCGACCCGCAGGTCCTCTCGGACATCGCCGCGCTGTTCCCGCAGGACGCGCGCATGCCCACCGCCGACGAACTCGCCGCGGTCCAGGCCTTGTTCCCGGCGTTCATCGGCACGATGCTCGATCCGGCCGCGGGCACGCCGGACAACGCGATGCTCGCGCAGGCCCAGACGCTGCTGGATCAATCACCGCTGCCGCAGGACGTCAAGGACAAGTTGGCCTCGGCCATCGCGTTCCTCGACGGCAGCAAGGGCGGTGGGCCGGACATCCCCGAGGGCGACGGAAGCCCCGTCATCCAGCAGTTCCTCTTCCCCACCGTGGGTCAGGGCTGCATCGCCGGAGGACAGGACTCCGTGGGCATGGCCCTGATGACCGCGGGGCCGCAGGAGGCCCCCGCCCCCGGCCCCGGCCCCGGGCAGGCCGGCTTCGTGTTCACCGCGCTCGGCACCTCGGGCGCCCAGCCCGCACCGGCCGAACAGCTCATGGTCTCGTGGATCAACGTCGACACCGGCCAGCAGGGCACGCAGCCGCTGACCGCGGACGCGGGCATCAACCAGGACGGCCCCACCACCCTGACGACGATCGCGGACACCGGGCCGGGCCGCGTGGTCGCCACCGTCTACGGCTCGGTGACGAGCAAGGGCGAGGACGGCGCGCCGCCCGTGCAGTGCACCGTGCTGCCGACCATCGGGCTCGGCGTCGTCTGATCCGACGGCCCACTGACGCCAGGACCGCCGCACGGATGGGACGCAGCTCCCGATCCGGCGGCGGCTCCGCGCATCCGCCGACACCGTTCCCATGCCCACGTCCCCGCTTCCACGCCGCCTCGCCCGCCCCGGGCTCCGCCGACGCGCGCTGACCGGTACGCGGGCGCTCCGCGCACTCGGCGCCGTCGCCGCCTCGGCCGCCGTCGCGGCGGGATGCTCCGCCCCGGCACCACCCGCCGACCCCCCGCAGACCGCACCGCCTCCGGCGGCCACCGCGTCCGCAGGCCCGGCCGCCGGTCCCTCAGCGGGCGGCGCGGGCGCCCCGGCCCAGGAGCAGACTGGCGCGCACGGCGACGCGGGCCCCGCGGCGGCGGGGAGCACGGACGTCGCCCGCATCCGCGCGCTCCTGGCGTCCCTGCCGGTCAAGGGGCGCGCACCCAAGACCGGGTACAGCCGCGACCAATTCGGTCAGGCCTGGAGCGACGACGTGGCGGTGGCCGGCGGGCACAACGGCTGCGACACCCGCAACGACATCCTGCGGCGCGACCTCACCGGGATCACCGTCAAGCCCGGCACGCACGGATGCACCGTGCTCGCAGGCGTGCTCGACGACCCCTACACCGGCAAGCGCATCGACTTCACCCGCGGACGCGGGACCTCACGCGACGTGCAGATCGATCACGTGGT
>CAYVJJ010000461.1:0-2436 GCA_964451655.1 uncultured Mycobacteriaceae bacterium
GGGCGGTGCACGTGCACATCAAGGTGCACATCGACAAGAAGACGGTGCTCACCACCCAGTTGTTCTTCGACGACGACCTCACCGACTCCGTCTACGCCGGCACCGCGCCTTACAACCGCCGCGGTGCCAGGGACACCCGCAATGACGCGGACTCGATCTACGACGCGAGCGGGTTGTCCTCGAGCGCCGAGTCGGACGGCACCATGCTGACGGCGCTGAACCTCGGGATCGACGTGTGATCCGCCGCAGGGTTGCGGCGACAGTCGGCCGAGGGCACTCGCGCGCACCGATCGCCCTCGGCCGACCGATCCGCGCCCGGGGCCTACTGCCGCGCACCGATTGCGGTGGGGACTCCGGCATGGGCTCTCATCGTCGTCACTTCTCTTCGCCCTGCGCACGGGTCTTACACCCGCGCACCGGTTCTGGGCCAGCGCCGGGAATCCGCCCGCCCGACTTCCTCCTGCGCACGAGTTGCCCCGGCGTGTCGTCGTAATCGGTGCGCGCGGCTTCCGGCGGCACGGTGGGACGGCAGCCGAATTACGCCATCCGGTGCTCAATGCGTGCGCGCCCGGCATGCCGGTGCGCGGATCCAGTTACGGGGCCGGCCTCCGCCGCGGCCGCTCTGCACCTGGAGATCGAACCCGCGCGCGCCGCGCCATCAGGTGCGCTGCCCACGCAGTGGATGACCGTCCGAGCGCCACCGTCCCCGCAGGACCGGCCGCGCCGCCACCGCCCCCGGATCGATGAGTGCACGCCGGGCCGATTCGATGGAAGTATGGGGCCCATGAGCGATTCGCAGCGCCCCACCGGCCCCGCAGGCATCACCGACCCCGCAAACGCAGGTCACGCAGGCAACGTGCCCGCAGCCGACGGCACCGCACGCCGGTCCGGCATCGACCTGTCGTTCCGCGATCGGTCGGTCCGCCCGCAGGACGACCTGTTCGCACACGTCAACGGCGTCTGGCTGGACGAGCACGAGATCCCCGCGGACCGCGCGGTGGACGGGGCGTTCCGCGCGCTCTACGACCAGGCGGAGAAGGACGTGCGCGTGATCATCGAGGAGGCCGTGGAGGCCGCGCGCACCGGGCAGGCGGCGGACGACTCGGATCAGCGCAAGATCGGGGACATCTACCGCAGCTTCATGGACACCGAGGCCGTCGCGCGTGCCGGCACCGACGGGCTCATGCAGGAGGCCGCCCCGATCACGGCGGCCACCACATCGGACGAACTCGCGGCGGCCGTCGGCGCCCTGCAGGCCGAGGGTGTGCGCGGCCCGGTGGGACTGTTCGTCGACACGGACGCCAAGGATTCGAGTCGCTACCTGCTGCACATGAACCAGTCGGGGCTGGGGCTCCCGGACGAGTCGTACTACCGGGGCGAAGAGCACGCGCAGGTCCGCGCCGAATACTCCCGTCACGTGGGCCGGATGCTGGAATTGGCCGGGTTCGTCGACCCGGGCGCCGGGGCCGACGCAGGCGCGCGCGTGCTCGAGCTGGAGACCGGGATCGCGGCCGCCCATTGGGACCGCGTGCGCAACCGGGACGCCGACCTCACCTACAACGTCGCCACCGTCGCGGAGCTCGCCGAGCAGAATCCCGGGTTCCCCTGGCAGCGCTGGCTGTCCTCGACCATCGCGGCGACGGGAGCGGACACCGCCACGCACCCTGACCAGCTGGTCGTGCGCCAGCCGAGCTTCCTGGCCGGGCTGGCGGAGCTCTGGTCGCAGCGCCCGCTCGACCGCTGGCGCGAGTGGGCCCTGTGGCAGCTGACGCACTCGCGGGCCCCCTACCTGACCGACGCGATCGTGGAGGAGAACTTCGCCTTCTACGGCCGTACCCTCACCGGCGCCGAGGAACTGCGCGACCGGTGGAAGCGCGCCGTCTCGCTGGTCGAGGAGCTCATGGGCGAGGCGGTGGGCCGGCTGTATGTCGAGCGCCACTTCCCGCCGGAGTCCAAGGAGCGCATGCAGGTGCTCGTCGGGGACCTGCTGGAGGCCTACCGCCGCAATATCTCGGAGCTGGAGTGGATGACGCCCGCCACCCGCGAGCGAGCGCTGGCCAAGCTGGAGAAGTTCACACCCAAGATCGGTTACCCGGACTCCTGGCGCGACTATTCGGCCGTCGAGGTCGCCCCCGGCGACCTGCTGGGCAACGTGCGCAGCGGCAACCTGGCCGAGTCGCGGCGCGAGCTGGACAAGCTGGGCGGGCCGGTGGACCGCGGCGAGTGGTTCATGACGCCGCAGACGGTCAACGCCTACTACAACCCCGGGATGAACGAGATCGTCTTCCCCGCCGCGATCCTGCAGCCCCCGTTCTTCGACCCGGACGCCGACGACGCGGCCAACTACGGCGGGATCGGCGCGGTGATCGGCCACGAGATCGGGCACGGCTTCGACGACCAGGGCGCCAAGTACGACGGCGACGGCAACCTGGTCGA
>CAYVJJ010000462.1:0-2423 GCA_964451655.1 uncultured Mycobacteriaceae bacterium
GGCGGCGGGGTGGACGGCGCCATCCACCGGGCCGGCGGGCGCGCGATCCTGGCCGAGTGCGAGGAGCTGCGCCGCACCACGCTGCCGGACGGCCTGCCCACCGGCGAGGCGGTCGCCACCACTGCGGGACGGCTCCCCGCGCGCTGGGTGATCCACACCGTGGGGCCGGTCTACCGGTCGGGCGGCGCGGACAAGACGGAGCAGCTGCGCGCCTGCTACACGAACAGCCTGGCCGCGGCCGACGGCCTGGGTGCGCGCACCGTGGCGTTCCCGTTGATCTCCGCCGGCGCCTACGGCTGGCCCGTCGACGACGCGGTCCGGCAGGCCGTGGCGGCCGTCCGCGCAGCGGACACCGCGGTCGGGACCGTCACGCTGGTGGCGTTCGACGCGCCGACGGCGCGGCTGATGCGCAGCGCCGTGGGCTGAGCGCCTGCTCGCCGCTACGCGCCGGAACCGTCCCCCTCGCCGCCGTCGCGTGCAGTGCCGTCCGCGCCGGCGCCTCCATCCGCGCCGCCGCTTGATGCGTCCGCGGCTCGGTCACGTGATACACGCGCGTCCGTGCCGGCCGAGTCCGCACGGGCGCGGCGCGCCGCGTCGCGCATCTCGAGCCCGTCGGTGAGCATGTCCCCGACCTCGCGGGTGACGTCGCGGACACAGGTGGTGATGATCGAGGCGATACGCCCCACACGCACGGCGGCTGATTCCGTCAGCTCCTGCGCCATGTCCTTGCGTGATTCGAATCTGCTGACCATCGTTGCACCCCTCGTCTCAGCTCGGCATCCGCACGTCCCCGTCCGGGCCGTGTCCTCCTCCATCATGCCGTCCCCCGGTCCGCGGCCGCGTTCACGGCGCTCCGTCGGCGCCCCGGGTCAGGCCGCGTCCGCGGCCCGCTCGATGACGACCTCCGGCACCTTCGGCCGGCCGACCAGCGAGTTCGGAAGCGCGAACCGGAAGATCTTGCCCCACACGGAGCCGATCTGCCGGAAGAACCCGCCCGTGTTGTAGGGCAGCCCGTACTGCTTGCAGATCTGTTCCACCCGCGGTGCCAGCTCCGGGTAGCGGTGTGCGGGCAGCTCCGGGAACAGGTGGTGCTCGATCTGGTGCGACAGGTTGCCGGACAGGATGTGGAACAGCGGGGTGCCGGAGATGTTGGCCGAGCCCAGCATCTGGCGGACGTACCATTCGCCGCGGGTTTCCTCGGCGGTCTCCTCCTCGCTGAACGAGGCGACCCCGGTGGGGAAGTGGCCGCAGAAGATGATCGAGTACGACCACAGGTTGCGCACCAGGTTGGCGGCCCCGTTGCCCACCAGCGTGGTCACGAAGAACGGTCCGCTGAGCGCAGGGAACACCACGTAATCCTTGAGCACCTGGCGACCGGCCTTGCGCCACCATCCGGCCGCGAGCGGCTTGATGTCGGACCAGCCGCGCTTGCCCTGCACGACGTTCTCGATCTCCAGGTCGTGCAGCATCACCCCCCACTCGAACAACAGCATGAGCCCGGCCGCGTACAGCGGGTTGCCCAGGTAGTAGGGGTTCCACTTCTGATCCGGATCCATGCGCAGGATGCCGTACCCGATGTCGCGGTCCTTGCCGACGATATTGGTGTACGTGTGGTGCATGTAATTGTGCGAGTGCCGCCACTGGTCGGCCGGGCACACCGTGTCCCATTCGAACGCACGCGAGTTCAGGCCGCGCTCGCGCATCCAGTCGTACTGGCCGTGCATCACGTTGTGGCCGATCTCCATGTTGTCCAGGATCTTCGACAGGCTCAGCGCGCCCACTCCCGCCAGCCATACCGGCGGCAGGAACGGCGCGTACATGGCCGCGCGGCCCGCGACCTCCAGGGTGCGCTGGGCCTTGATGATGCCGTAGATGTAGTCGCGGTCCTCCTGACCGAGCTTCGCGACCGTCTCGGCCCGCAGCGCGTCGAGTTCGGTGCCGATCCGCTCGACCTGATCGCGCGTGAGCACGACCGGGCCGTCCGCGGCGTCCGTTGCGGGGGCGGCCTCCGTTCCGGTGGGCGCCTCCGCTCCGGCGGCGATGTCGTCGGCCCGCGTGCGGCCGAATCCCAGCAGTGCGAACATGTCAACTCCTCGCGTCGTAGTGATGGTGCTGTGGTGGGGCATCCGGCGACGGCCTCATACGTCGATATCGACGTCGCCGACCGGCCGATTGATGCAGAGCTGGATCGGCTGGTCGGGCTCGCTGTCGAGGTCTCCGGTGCGGGTGTTGCGGGTGCAGCCGGAGCGGCGCACCGCGGTGCAGGTGAAGCAGATCCCCATGCGGCAGCCGAAATCCGGGTTCAGCCCGGCGGCCTCGGCCTGTTCGAGAAGCACCTCGCCGGTATTGCCGGCGGCCACTCCGCTGGCGGCGAACGTCACGGTGCCGGCGGGTTCGCCGTCCTCGGGGATGTCCGCGGCGGC
>CAYVJJ010000463.1:0-2419 GCA_964451655.1 uncultured Mycobacteriaceae bacterium
CGGGCTGCTCCTGCGAGCGCACCTCCGCCTCGACGCGCGCGCAGTAGTTCTCCACCTCCCAGTCCACGGTCTCCTGGTCCCAGCCGAGCACGCCGGCCATCAGTTCGGCGGTCTGCCGCGCGCACTCCGTGCCGCGGTGCGCGTACTCGATCGAGATCCGGGTGCGCCGCGCCAGCACGTCCTCCACGTGCAGCGCGCCCTCCTCGGCCGCGGCGTAGACCACCTCGGCCTGAAGATAGTTCGGCGCCGCCTCGAGAGGCCCCAGCAGTTCCGGGCGCCCGTCCGCGCACGCGAGCACGTCATGGACGAGCGAGCCGTAGCGGTCGAGGAGATGCCGCACCCGATAGGGATGCACGCCGTAGCGCTCCGCCACGTGCTCGGCCTGGTTGACCAGAGCGAAGTAGCCGTCGGCCCCCAGCAGAGGCACCCGGTCGGTCACCGATTCCGCCACCCGGCCGGGGATGTCCTCGGCCGCCGCGTCCACCGCGTCGGCGCCCATGACGCGGTACGTGGTGTACTTTCCGCCCGCGATGGCCGCCAGACCCGGTGCCACCCTCGCCACGGCGTGCTCCCGGGAGAGCTTGGAGGTCTCGTCGCTCTCCCCCGCCAGCAGCGGCCGCAGCCCCGCATACACCCCCTCGATGTCGTCCGGCGTCAGCGGAGTCACCAGCACCGTGTTGACGTGCCCCAGGATGTAGTCGATGTCCGCCCGGGTGGCGGCCGGGTGCGCCAGGTCCAGGTTCCAGTCGGTGTCGGTGGTGCCGATGATCCAGTGCCGGCCCCACGGGATGATGAACAGCACGGACTTCTCCGTGCGCAGGATGATGGCGGCCTCGCTGACGATCCTGTCGCGCGGGACCACGATGTGCACCCCCTTGGATGCGCGTACACGGAAGCGGCCGCGCTCACCGGAGAGCGCCTGGATCTCGTCCGTCCACACGCCCGTCGCGTTCACCACTGCGTGCCCGCGCACCTCTGTGACCGCCCCGGACTCGCTGTCGCGTACCCGCACGCCGCTCACCCGGTCCGCCTCGTGCAGGAAGTCCACGACCTGGGTGGACGTGCGGACCACCGCGCCGTAATGGGCGGCGGTGCGCGCCACTGTCATCGTGTGGCGGGCGTCGTCGACGACCGTGTCGTAGTAACGGATGCCCCCGATGAGGGCGCTGCGCTTGAGACCCGGCGACATACGCAGCGCACCCGCCCGTGTCAGGTGCTTCTGCGCCGGCACGGACTTGGCGCCGCCCATCTGGTCGTAGAGCATGATCCCGGCCGCGATGTAGGGACGCTCCCACAGGCGGTGCTGCAGAGGGAACAGGAACTTGAGCGGTTTGACCAGGTGCGGCGCCAGCCGTGACATGGACAGCTCGCGCTCATGCAGCGCCTCGGCCACCAGCCCGAACTCGAGTTGCTCGAGGTAGCGCAGGCCCCCGTGGAACATCTTCGACGATCGCGACGAGGTGCCCGAGGCGAAGTCCCGCGCCTCCACCAGCGCCACACGCAGGCCGCGGGTGGCCGCGTCGAGCGCCGTGCCGGCGCCGACGACACCGCCGCCGATCACGATCAGATCGAACTGCTCCGTACCGAGGCGACGCCATGCGTCCTCGCGCTGCCGTGGCCCGAGCCTGTCCTGTCCCGGTTCCTTCGCCACACTCGACTCACTCTCACCGTAGGTTCCTGCCTCCGTGCACATCGCCACCGCGTGCGCACACCGCCCCCGGTGCGGCCGCGCGCACGCGCCGTGCGGAGCGCCGGCCTGCGGATGGCGGGACCGGCGCGCCGCTGCACCTCCCCAGGCTAGTTCGTGCGGCACGCACACGGCCGGATTCCGGGCCCCGAAGAGCCCGAGCACACATAATGGGGCCGTGAGCGATCCGGACACCACGCAGAACGGCGGCTACATCGCCGCCATCGACCAGGGCACCACCTCCAGCCGGTGCATCATCTTCGACCACGACGGCCGCATCGTCGACGTGGCCCAGCGCGAGCACCGGCAGATCTTCCCGCACCCGGGCTGGGTGGAGCACGACCCCGGGGAGATCTGGGTCAACACCCGATCCGTGGCGGGAGAGGCGCTCGCCTCATCGGACCTGGCGGCGTCGGACATCGCCGCCGTCGGCATCACCAACCAGCGCGAGACCACCGTCGTGTGGGATCGCGCCACCGGCGAGCCCGTCTACAACGCCATCGTCTGGCAGGACACCCGCACCGCGGAGATCTGCGACCGGCTCGCCGCGGAGCACACCGGCGACGGCCCCGGCGTCGACCGTTTCCGCGACACGACGGGCCTGCCGCTGTCGCCCTATTTCTCCGGCACCAAGCTGCTGTGGATCCTCGAGAACGTCGAGGGCGTGCGCGAGCGCGCGGAGGCGGGCGAACTGTGCTTCGGCACGATGGACTCGTGGGTGATCTGGAACCT
>CAYVJJ010000464.1:0-2416 GCA_964451655.1 uncultured Mycobacteriaceae bacterium
AGAAGACGTCGATCTTGTCGATGATCGACGTGCTGGTGGTGTCGTCCCAGCTCTTCGTCGCGGAGGGGGTGAGGAATTTGCGTGCCGCCGAGTGTCTGCCCCCCGGCTCGCTGCTGGCCTTGAGGAAGTCACGCACCAGCAGGTCGGGTTCCTTGCCGGGGGTCGGCGTGGGCACGTCCGCCGCCCCGACGTCACGCTGAACAGTGCCCAGCGCCTGCGGGGACGACGAGGAGGGCAGCTCCGCGCATGCCGAGGCGAACAGCGCCACGACCACTGCCAGCACCACCAGTACCGCAGCCCGCCGTCCGGCCGGCCGCTTCACCTCCGGCCCGTCCGCGGTCACTTCCGTGCCTCGCTCTCGTCTCCATGCACGACGGCACCGCCCTCACTGTCGCCGGCCCTACCGTCCACGGCGGCGTCCTCCCCGCCGTCCGCGACCGCACCGGCCGCGCTCTGCGACCCCGCCGCCTCGTCCCGGCTGTCCCCGGCATGCGGGCTGCCCCCGGCATCCGGGCCCGTACCGCGCCCGGCCGGATCCCCGGCCCCACCGGCATCGGCCTCCGCGCCGGCGCGGGCGCCGTTCGGAGCCGCCTCCGCGTCAGCGCCGGACCCGATCGCCCGGGGCGACGCCTGCACGCGCAGCGGGATCGGATACGAGGTGACGCCCTTGCCCCGCACGCGCGGCAGCGTCAGGCGGAAGACAGCCCCCTTGCCGGGCGCGCCCGCCGCCTCGAGCTTGCCGTTGTGCAGCCGCGCGTCCTCCATGCTGATCGCCAGCCCCAGCCCGGTACCGCCGGAGCGGCGCACCCGCGACGGGTCCGCGCGCCAGAACCGGTTGAACACGAGTTTCTCCTCGCCGGGGCGCAGGCCCAGGCCCGCATCGGCGACGGCGACGGCGACGGCATCCTCGTCCGCCCGCATGCGCAGCGCCACCGGGTTGCCCTCGCCGTGATCGAGCGCGTTCGCCAGCAGGTTGCGCAGCACACGTTCGACGCGGCGCGGATCCACCTCGGCGATCACCGGTTCCTCGGGCATGTCCACTACGAGGGTGCTGCCGGACTCCTCCGCCAGGTGCTCCACCGTCTCCAACGCGGCGCGCGCACACACGCGCAGGTCGAGCTTCTCGGCGGCCAGCTCGGCGACACCGGCGTCGTGCCGGCTGATCTCGAGCAGGTCGCCCAGCAGCGCCTCGAAACGGTCGAGCTCCGCGGTGAGCAGCTCGGCGGAGCGGCGCAGGACGGGGTCGAGGTCCTCGCTGTTGTCGTGGATCAGGTCCGCGGCCATGCGCACGGTGGTCAGCGGGGTCCGCAGCTCGTGGCTGACGTCGGAGGTGAACCGCTTCTGCAGGTTCCCGTACTCCTCGAGCTGGGTGATCTGCCGCGAGAGGTTCTCGGCCATGTCGTTGAACGACACGGCCAGCCGCGCGATGTCGTCCTCGCCGTGCACGGGCATGCGCTCTTTGAGCCGTCCGTCCGCGAACCGCTCGGCGATGCGGGACGCGTACCGCACCGGCAGCACCACCTGCCGGGCCACCAGCAGCGAGATCGCCGCGAGCAGCCCCAGCAGCACCAGCCCGCCGGTGAGCAGGATGCCCTGGACCAGCGACAGGCTGCGCTGCTCCGCGGTGAGGGGGAAGATCATGTACAGCTCGATCGGCGAGATGTCCGAGCCCGCCGGGGTGCCCATCACCAGCGCCGGACCCTCGCCGCTGGTGCCGGGCACCATCGTGTACTGGTAGCTGACCTTGCCGGCCCGCACGAACGTGCGCAACGAGTCCGGCACCTCGTTGACCGGCCCGGCCGAGGTCTCCTTGCGCGGTCCCGCACCGGGGACGATGAGCACGGGCTCGAACGCGCCCGCGTTGTTGCCCGCCTGCCCGTCCGTGGTGCTCGGGTCGGTGAGCGCCGTCTTGGCCTCCTCCAGGCGGCTCTCCAGTGAGCTCGACGGGTCCGAGTTGTCCAGCATCCGGTCGACCGTGCCCCGTGCCCGGTCGATCTCCTCGGCCGCCGCATCCACCTTCGCCTCGAGCATCCGGTTGGTGATCTGGCTGCTCAGCACGAAGCCCAGGATGAGGATCACCATGAGCGACAGCGCGAGCGTGGAGACGACCACCCGCAACTGCAGGGAGCGCCGCCAGCTGCGCGCGAGACGGCGGCCCAGCCGCCGGAACGCCTGCACCGCCGCGAGGAACGCGCCGCGCAGACGGCGCCGTGCCTCGGCGGTGCCGATCACGGAGGTCCGGCCTTGTATCCGACGCCGCGGACGGTGAGCACCACCTCGGGGTTGTCGGGATCACGCTCGATCTTGGCGCGCAGGCGCTGCACGTGCACGTTCACCAGCCGGGTGTCCGCCGCGTGCCGATAGCCCCACACCTGCTCCAGCAGCACCTCGCGGGTGAACACCTGGCGCGGCTTGC
>CAYVJJ010000465.1:0-2413 GCA_964451655.1 uncultured Mycobacteriaceae bacterium
ATGCGCGATCCTCCTCGGACAGTGCCAATCGCATGTGAGTCCTTTCGACAGATCCACGCGGGACGCGCCTTCCGCCCGCCGCCGGTGTGCGCTGCGTCTCAAGTGCACCATAACTTGAACTTGACGTCAACTCCGGTTTGCGGGGGGCATGATGCCTGCGACACCCCCGCAATTGCCAGGGCGCGGCCGACGGGTGTCCCCGTCGGCCGCGCCCTGCACGCACATCCGCGCCGCTGCCCGGCGGCTCTCCGATCAGCGCTGGATCGACTTGATCTCCAAGAACTCCTCGAGCCCGTAGCGGCCGCCCTCGCGCCCGATACCGGACTGTTTGTAGCCGCCGAACGGCGCCGCCGTGTTGAACGACCCGCCGTTGACCTCCACCTGCCCGGTACGGATCCGCCGCGCCACCGCGATCGCGGTCTCGTCGTCCGCGGCCCACACGCCGCCCGACAGTCCGTACTCGGAGTCGTTGGCGATCCGCACGGCGTCGTCCTCGTCGTCGTAGGCGATGATCGACAGCACCGGCCCGAAGATCTCCTCGCGCGCGACGGTCATCTCCGGCGTGACCCCGGTGAACACCGTCGGCCCGACGAAATATCCGCGGTCCAGCCCGGTCTCGCGGCCGTCGAGCGCCAGTTCCGCACCCTCTGCCAGCCCGGACCGGATGTAGCCGCGCACCCGCTCGAGCTGCCGCGAGTTCACCAGCGGCCCCAGACGCGTGCCGTCGTCGAACGGGCTGCCCGGCCGGAACTGCCGGGCAGCCTGCACCGCCAGCTCCGTGGCCTCCGCCAGGCGCGCCCTGGGCACGAGCATCCGCGTCAGCGCCGTGCAGGTCTGCCCGGAGTTGAGGTAGCACTTGAACACGCCGTCCGGCACGGCCTTCGACAGGTCGGCACCGTCGAGAATGACGTTGGCGGACTTGCCGCCGAGCTCGAGCGCGACCCGCTTCACCGTCTCCGCCGCCACCGCTGCGACACGCTTGCCGGCGCGGGTGGAGCCGGTGAACGAGACCATGTCCACGTCCGGATGCCCGGCGATCGCCTCCCCCACCTGGGGACCGGTTCCGCTGACGAGGTTGAACACCCCCGGCGGCAACCCGGCCTCGTCGATGATCTCCGCCAGCGCGTAGCTGATCAGAGGCGCCACCTCCGTGGGCTTGAGCACGACGGTGCATCCCGCCGCCAGCGCCGCGCCCACCTTGAGCACCACCTGGTGCAGCGGATAGTTCCACGGGGTGATCGCGCCGACGACGCCCACGGGCTCACGCACGATCAGCGAGTTGCCGATCTCCTCCTCGTCGAAGCGGTACGTCCCGGCGAGGTCCGCGAAAGCCGCCATGTTCGCCGTCGGCATGCCGATCTGGATCGGTGCGGCCAGCTTCACGGGCATGCCCATATCCCGTGCGATGAGCTCCGCCAGCCGGTCCTTGCGGGCCGCCAGGCCATCGGCCACCTTCGCCAGGTACGCGGACCGTTCGGACCCCGCCAGCGCCGACCACGGAGTGAACGCACGGCGGGCCGACGCCACGGCGGCGTCGACGTCCGCCGCGTCACCGTCGGCCACCCGGGCGATGACCTCCTCCGTGGTCGGATCACGCACGTCGATCACTCCGGACGACGCCGAACCGGACCACGCCCCGTCGACGTAGATCCGGGTCCTGTCGAGGACCTCGCCCGGGACCGTCACCGGTCGGCGTCCGAGTAGAGGATCACGCCGCGCAGATTCTTCCCGTCGAGCATGTCCTGGAAGCCCTGGTTGATCTCCTCGAGCGTGTAGGTCTTGGTGATCAGGTCGTCCAGGTTCAGCTTCCCGGCCTTGTACATCGACAGCAGCTCGGGGATCTCCGCCTTGGGATTGGCTCCGCCGAAGATCGCGCCACGCAGCTCCTTCTGCAGCATCGTGAACAGGAAGAGGTTGAGCGTGACGTCCATATCGGCCATGCCCCCCATGCCGACGATGACGACCCGGCCGCCCTTCTTGGTCAGGGTCAGCGCCGGATCGACGTCCTCACCGTTGATCCGGCCGACGGTCACGATGGTCTTGTCGGCCATCTTGCCCCACGTCATCTCCTGCACGGGGGCGATCGCCTCGGCCATGGAGGGGTATGCGTGGGTGGCGCCGAACTTCTTCGACTCCTCGCGGTGGAACTCCGACGGGTCGATCACGATCACGCGCTTGGCCCCGGACACCGCGGCGCCCTGCACGGAGTTCATGCCCACGCCGCCGGCGCCCACGACGATCACCGTCTCGCCGGCCTTGACCTCGGCGACGTTGGTGGCCGAGCCCCAACCGGTGGTGACGCCGCAGCCGACCAGGCAGGCGACCTCGAAGGGGATGGATTCGTCGATCTTCACGATGGCCGACTCGTGCACGGTGACGTACGGCGAGAAGGTGCCCAGCAGGCACATCGGGA
>CAYVJJ010000466.1:0-2398 GCA_964451655.1 uncultured Mycobacteriaceae bacterium
TACGCCTCGAAGGACGGGTTCTGCTCGGCGGGTACTGGCACGGTGCGCTCCTGTGGTCTCTCGGCGGAAATGCGGTGCGGTGTCGCGGCGGGCCGGACGACGGCGAACGGTGCCGACCGAATAGCCAAGCCCGACGTGACCTAATTGAGCCTAGTCGCCATGGGGCGCGGTGAGACACGGCGTGGCAGGGGAAAGCGGTGTGGGCCGTGCCACGATCACTCTTCCGGAGGCGGAAGGGGGTCCGATCCGCGCGCCGCGGGACCGGGTCCTTGGGCGCCGGACGCCGCAGGACCCGACGCCGGAGCGTCGGAACCGATGGCGGTCGGCCCGGACGCGGAGCCGCCGCGCACGGGATGCGCGCGGCGGCTCAGTAGGAGGATCGGCAGAAGAACAGCGAGGCGGCCGCTGCTCCGGGGCGCGTGCAGCAGGACGAATCCGGCCCACGACGCGGCCACCACGAGCATGGCCGCGAGCTGCGCGATGTCGGCGGCGCCGGTGGGGTAGAAGACGCCCGTGACGTAGTGGGCGATGAAGCCGTCACTCGGCAGCGGGTCCATCCCGCCGTGGCCACGGGCCCAGCGTTCCACAAGCGTCAGCGGACACTCGAGGGACGGGACGACGGTGATCGCCACGGCCCAGGCGGCGGTGGCGATGTGCAGCCAGATGGTGCGTGGATGGCGCCAGGCGAGAAAACCCCCGCCCAGCAGGTAACCGATGAACCCGAAGTGCAGCGCCACCACGACGGCGACCACGGCCACGTACACGTGATCACCCCCGTCGACCCGGCCGTCCTCTCCTCACCATTGAGATTAGCCCGCAGGCGCCCGGCCCATGCGCGGTTTCCGGGTACGGGTGCGGCGCGGACGGGCGAGGACGTGGACGCCGCGGATGCCGCGGGACGCGGTGGCCGCTCTGCGGCCGGCGGTCAGTGCGCCTGGCGTCGGCCGCTCATGCCTCCTCGCCGGAGGCGTCCGGATCGAGCATCGTCAGCAGCAGGGTGGCGTCGGTGACGGCCTGCACCTCATGCAGCAGCCGCGCCGACAGGTGCGCGACGTCGCCGGGGTGCAGATCGATGGTGCGCCCGTCCGCGGTGAACCGGATGTGCCCGTCGATCGACTGCACCAGGATGGGGAAGGCGGCCTTGTGCTCTGCGAGGATCTGCCCGGCGGCGAAGCGGAACACGATCACGCGGGCCCCGTCCGCGACCATGATGCGCTTGACGCCCGGTCGCGTCCCCCGCGGTTCGACGGCGTCGACCAGACCGTGGTGGTCGGTCATCGTGAGGATCCGGGGCGATGCGTCGGACATGGTCACCTCTCGCTGCGTGCGGCCGGGGCGACTTCGATCATGGCACGGCCGGACCGCCGGACGGCAACAGCGGCTCCGGGGGTATTCAGTCCTCCGGTGCGTTGTCGGCCCAGACGCGCGCCACGTCCAGGCCCACCTCGTCCAGCAGCGAGCGCACGAGAGGCAGGCCGATGCCGATGACGCTGGACGGGTCGCCCTCGATCGCGTCGACGAACCAGCCGCCGAGCCCGTCCAGGGTGAACGCCCCGGCCACCGCCAGCGGCTCACCCGTGGCCAGATAGGCGTCGAGTTCCGCGGGGGTCGGCGTACCGAAGTGCACGGTGGTGGCGCAGACGCCTGCGGACTCCGCCGTGACAGCGCCGCCGCGGACGCGCAGGACGCTGTGCCCCGTCAGCAGCTCGCCCGTGCCGCCGGCCATGGTCCGCCAGCGTTCCCTGGCCGCCTCGGCGGTGTGCGGTTTGCCCTGCAGCCGGCCGTCGATATGCAGCATCGAGTCGCATCCGACGATGACCCGTTCGCCGTGTGCGTCCGGGGCCCCCGCCACGTCGAGGGCCTTCGCGTGCGCCAGGGCGGCGACGACGGTGTCAGGCGCCGCGTCCGGGGCCAGCGCCGCGGCCACCGCGTCCTCGTCCACCGAGGACACCCGCACCAGCGGATCGACGCCCGCCGCCCGCAGCACCGACAGGCGCGCGGGCGAGGCGGAGGCCAGGACGAACCTGATGCGGGCGCCGCGCCCGCGTCCGACGGGCACCGTCAGAGTCCGCCGAATCTCCCGGACTGGAAAGCGCGCGGCGAGAACATCCGCGGCATGCCGTCGAGGGCCTCGCGCAGGTCGCCCCACCTGCTCATCGGTCCCTGGCCCGCGTCCTGCCCGGCGCCGCCTCCGGCCGCGGCCGCGACGACGGCCACGAGCGCGGCGAGTTCCTCGGGCGTCGGGTTCCCCTTGACCACGCTGAGCAGCGGGGCCGGGGCATCCGCGGTCGCCGCGGCGCCCTCCGCGGCCTCGGCCGCGGTGCCGGGCGCCTCGGGCCCGCCTTCCACGTCGGTGCTCACAGTCTCCGAGTCCACCACAGTTCCGATGCTCACAGCG
>CAYVJJ010000467.1:0-2397 GCA_964451655.1 uncultured Mycobacteriaceae bacterium
GGTGGGCCAAGGCCCGCACGTTCACCGACCCCGCCCGCCGCGAGGCGCTGCACCGGCAGACGGAGGACGACCGCCGCCGCTACATGGTCGAGGGGATGACGCCGGTGGAGTGCGGGCGCTGCGGCGCCGGCGTCCTGGTGCGTAAGCTCACAGCGCAGCACACGAGCGTGCAGTGGCAGGATGAGCCCGCCTCCACATGCCCCCGTTTCGCGCAGTGGTCCCGGTCGGCCACCCCGACCGCCCTGCGGGACGGATGCCCCGATCTGGGTGCCTCGATAGCGCATGCTGTCCGGGCGGGCCGTGTCGAGGTGCCCGATGACGACGACCCGGGCCCCGGGTCACCAGACACTGCGAAGGACTGAACGAGGATGTCAGAGGCTCCACCGCCCCAGTCGGACGACACTGCGGACGCCGCAGGCACGCCCACCTCTGCGAACGGCACCCGTCTGGTGGGAAGCCACGTGCACACGCTGTCGCTGGCCCGCGTGATCGCCGAGACGGACGATGCGCGGTCCCTGGTCTTCGACGTGCCCGAGGAGCTCGCGCCGCGGTTCGGCTATTCCCCGGGCCAGTTCTTGACGCTGCGCATCCCCAGCGACCTCACCGGGTCGGTGGCACGCAGTTACTCGCTGTCCAGCTCCCCCTACACCGACGACCAGCTCACGGTCACCGTCAAGCGCACGGCCGACGGCTACGCATCCAACTGGCTCTGCGACAACGCCGCGGCGGGCATGCAGGTGGACGTGCTGCAGCCGTCGGGCATGTTCGTGCCGAAGGACCTCGACCAGGACCTGCTGCTGATCGCCGCCGGCAGCGGCATCACCCCGGTGATGTCCATCCTCAAGTCCGCCCTGCGCAAAGGCAGCGCGCACGTCACGCTGCTGTACGCGAACCGGGACGAGAACTCGGTGATCTTCGCCGACCGGCTGCGTGAGCTGTCGGAGGAGTACCCCGAGCGGCTCACCGTCCTCCACTGGCTGCAGACTCTGCAGGGCCTGCCCTCGCGCGCGACGATCGGCGCCCTCGCCCGGCCGTTCGCCGACCGGGACGCGTTCATCTGTGGTCCCGGACCGTTCATGTCGGCCGCCGAGGGCGCGCTCAAGGAGGACCTCGGGATGCCGCACGCACGCGTGCACATCGAGGTGTTCCAGTCGATCGAGGGCGACCCGTTCGCCGAGATCGAGGTCGAGGAGCCCGGCGAGGACTCGACCGACAACGCCACCGTCGAGGTCACGCTCGACGGTGAGACCCACGAGTTCTCCTGGCCTCGCGGCACCAAGCTGCTGGACCTGCTCCTGAGCAAGGGGCTCGACGCGCCGTTCTCCTGCCGCGAGGGCGCCTGCAGCGCGTGCGCATGCATGGTCGTCGAGGGCGAGGTGGAGATGATCACCAACGAGGTGCTCGAACCCGAGGACATCGAGGAGGGCATCTACCTCGGATGCCAGTCCCTTCCGAAGTCCGATCGGGTGAAGGTCACCTACGACGAGTAGCCCCACCTGAGGAAAGTTAGGCAACCGATGAATCTTGCGGACATCTTCGAGGCGCTGGCCGACACGCTCGGCGACCGTGAGGCGCTCGTGTTCGAGGGCCGCACCCTGACCTTCGAGCAGCTCGACCGCGAGGCGACGCGCACCGCCCATGCCCTCCAGTCCGTCGGCGCGCAGCAGGGCGACCACGTGTCCCTGCACATGCGCAACAGCGACGTGCACGTCGCGACGCTGATCGGGGCGCTCAAGGCACGGGCGGTCCCGGTCAACATCAACTACCGGTACACCGAGGGCGAACTCGCCTACCTGTACGCGAACTCGGATTCGACCCTGATCGTCGTCGACGCGGAGTTCACCCCCGTCGTGGCCACCGCCATCGGCGACTGCCCCGCCCTGCGGGCGATCCTCGTCGTCGGCACGCCGGCGGCGGAGCTGACCGAGGCGGCCGCGGCCGCCGGCGTCACGGTCCGCGTGCTCGACGAGGTGCTCGCCGAGGTAGGCGACGACCGTGATTTCGGCCCGCGCAGCGGCGACGACCGCTACATCGTCTACACGGGGGGAACCACCGGCAAGCCCAAGGGCGTGGTGTGGCGGCAGGAGGACTTCTACTATGCCGCCCTGTCCGGCGGGAACCCGTACGGTGATCCGCACCACACGCTCGAGGATCTGACCCGGGCGGCGGCGAACTTCCCGCCGATCAACATCCTCGTCACGGCGCCGCTCATGCACGGCGCCGCGGTGTATTCGCTGTTCCAGATGTTCTTCCTGGGCGCCCGGCAGGTGCTCATGCGCAACTTCGACCACGTCGAGGCGCTCGAGCTCATCGGCCGCGAGAAGATCCAGATCCTCATGATCGTCGGCGACGCCATGGGCGTGCCGTTGGTCGACGAGCTGGTGGAGAACTTCGACG
>CAYVJJ010000468.1:0-2396 GCA_964451655.1 uncultured Mycobacteriaceae bacterium
GATATGTCCCGAGGGGCCGCCCCGGCCGCCCCCGGCTGCCGGTGCTCTGTTCAGGGCGCTACGTCGTAGGGCGAGTGGAAGCCGGACGGCGTGTGCCGGCCGACGTTGCCGTGCTCGAACATGCCCGCGCCGGTCGCGCCACCGTACCGGGCGTGCACCAAGTACTCGACGATGCCGGTGGCCTTGCGTACGGCGAACTCCGGGTCGGCGGTGTCGTAGCGCGAGGACAGCGACCAGCGGTGGCCCATCCAGCGCCCGTGGCTCCACTCAGGGTCGCTGCCGTAGCCGGCGCCGATCTGGAGGGTGAGCGTGGTCTTCGGCTCGAGCTCGATGACCGACTGCCCGCCACAACGGTCCGTGAGATGGATGCGGGCGGACACCATCTCGCGTGTGCCGGTTGCGTAATCCACCTCGAACCGCGGCCAGCCCAGCTGCTCGACGGCACCGCCGCGGTCGACGCGCACTGCGTAGTTGAGGGTGCGGAACCCCTCACTGTCCTCCTGGGCGATGAGGATGATGGCGAAGTCATCGAACCGTAGGGGGCAGTACACCCACCAGAAACCGTGGGGCCGCAACTCTTCCATCCTGCCGAGGGGATCGGGGTCGCCCGACGGGCGGATGCCCCAGGAGCGGTCCCGGCTGCCCATCCACTGCGCGGGGTCGACGGCGAAGTCCTCGCCGTCAACACACAGAGTCCCCTCCCAGGTGCCGAGCTGTGCGAAGCGGCTGGCGTCGAGGTTCGGCCGCGGACCGGACATCAGCAGGTGCCGCTCCTCGAGAACGGCGCGGAACGAGCCCGCCCAGGTCAGGTCGAACGACAGGTCGGGGTGCTCGCATACCACCCGCAGCCTCTCGAGAGGTTCGATCACCTCGACACGGTACTCGCCCACACGGTCGGGGCAGCGCGTGTCGAGCGCGTCGGAGAACCGCACAGCGCGCTGGTCGGTGCCGCGCACCGCGGTGGCGAACGCATCGACCACGCCGAGGTTCGGATACACGCCGAAGCCCGACACGACGTAGATGTCCCCGGTCGTGTCGTGCGCGTTGAAGTAGTAGCGGTCGTAGAAGTTGCGGTCGGATGTCGCGGTGCGCGCCATCGACAGCGGTACTTGGTGGATCGGGTATTCGTCGAGCGGATCCGGAAACATCAGATCTCCCATTCGTAGCGGTCGTCGAGGACGGCGCGCAGCATCGGATGGTGCAGGACGTACTCAGAGGGGTCCTCGGGGGCGGGTGAGTCGCCGAAGAGGACCGAGCGTTGCTTGATGCGCGCGAATATGACGCCCATACGGACCGCCGCCAGCATCAGGTAAAAGGGCATATCGCGTAGGGTGCGACCGGATTCCGCGCAGTACTGGTCCAACACATCGGCGGCACGCAGGAAGCCGGGCAGTCCCGGAACGTCGAAGGTCTCGGCCAGGTCCTGGTACATGCGGTGGAAGAAGACGAACCATGCGGCGTCGGACTCGGGCGGCGCGAGTCCGGCCCCCTCCCAGTCCAGTGCGGCCGTCGGCGTGAAATCCCGGTAGAGGATGTTGCCGATGCGGGCGTCCCCCCACCCGAGGACGTCGGGAGAGGCGTCGCTCGGGAGGTCCTCACGCAGCCGTTGCAACCCGCGCTCGAGCAACGGCACCCGCACCCCGCCGTCGGCCACCGTCCACTCGTAGTAGTGCGCGGTGTCGGCGAGCAGCCGTTCCGGGCCGGACCCGGCATCCATGTCGTTCCAGAGTTCCCGGGGAGGAGGTGTGGCGTGTACGGCGGCGAGCAACGCGACCGAGGAACGCTGCATCCGGTCGCGTTCGGCGGACGTCGCATCGACGATCGGGCCGCCGAACACATACGGCGGATTGTCGGGAGGGGCGACGCCGTCGGCGCGGTCCATCACCAGGAACGGGCGTCCCAGCGGTCCCGCCGACTCCTCCACCCAGCGCACACGGGGCACCGGGACGAGCCCCGCGGCGCTCAGCGCGTCCGTCACGGCAGCCTGGCGGCGCAGATCGTAGGTCTCGAACACCGGAAGTTCTGCGGGGTCGGGCGCCAGGCGCAGAACATGTTCCGAGCGCGCGGCGCCGTTGTCCCGGACCGCCGTGAACAGCACCGACACGCTCGACATGCCCGACGAGCCGGAGCGGTCGAGGTTCTCGACACGCACAGACGGGTCACCGACGGTCCGTCTCATCCATCCTTCGAGCGCGGAGGCCAGTTCGGCGAGACCGGTGCGCGTGGTGGTGACGGTGGTGTTCACGCCGTCGGGGACATCCGTGCCGTTCTCATCGGATCCTGCTTCATCGGACATGGTGATGCGCCTCCACCGGCCGGGACCGGATGTAGTGCGGGACTGCGGTCATTGCGGCGGCGTGCACCGATGCACCTTCGGCGGGACCCAGTCGTGGCGG
>CAYVJJ010000469.1:0-2394 GCA_964451655.1 uncultured Mycobacteriaceae bacterium
CTGGCCTATGTGCCCGGGGACGTGGCCCTGTGGCCCAACCTCAGCGGCGGGGAGGTGATCGACCTGCTGGGGCGGCTGCGCGGCGGCGTGGACCCGGCGCGGCGCGCGGAGCTGCTCGAGCGGTTCGATCTCGATCCGCGCAAGAAGGCCCGCACCTACTCCAAGGGCAACCGGCAGAAGGTGGCGCTGGTGGCGGCGCTGGCCGCGGACGTGGAGCTGCTGATCCTCGACGAGCCCACCTCCGGCCTGGACCCGCTGATGGAGGAGGTCTTCCAGGACTGCATCCGCGAGGCACGTCAGGCGGGGCGCACGGTCCTGCTCTCCAGCCACATCCTGGCCGAGGTGGAGTCGTTGTGCGACAGGGTCAGCATCATCCGGGCCGGCCGGACCGTGGAGAGCGGCACCCTCACCGACCTGCGGCACCTGACCCGCACCACGGTCGCCGTGGAGACCGCGCGCCCGCTGCACGCGCTGGCGGACCACCCGGCGGTGTCGGGCTTCACCGCGGACGGGCCGCGGGCCTCGTTCGAGGTCGAGTCGGACCGGCTCGACGAGGTGATGCGGACGGTCGCCTCCGGCGGCATCCGCTCGCTGGTCAGCCACCCGCCCACGCTCGAGGAGCTGTTCCTGCGCCACTACGCGGACCGGGATGCGGGTGACCGGGATGCGGGTGACCAGGACCCCGGCGGCCGGGCCCGGAGCGGCAGGACGGGCGAGGAGGTGCCCTCGTGAGCGCGACCTCCATCGCCGCAGACGGTGTCCCGCGGCCCGCGGGCGCGCACGCCGAACCGGACGGGCGCGGATCCCTCTCCCGCGCGGTGACCGGCGCCGCCGCCGTCGCCCGGCTGCATGTGCGGCGCGACCGCATCCGGCTGGGCGTGTGGATCGCGGGCCTCATCGCGGTGACGGGCGCGTCCGCCAACGCGGTCCAGGGCGTCTACGGCGACGCGTCCGAGCGCGCCGTCTACGCCTCGACCATGGACTCCAGCCCCGCCACGATCGCGATGAGCGGGCCGCCCGTCGCCCTGCACTCGCTGGGCGGGATCACGGTGTTCGAGACCAACGCGGTGGCGCTGATCGGCGTGGCCCTCATGGCCGTGTTCCTCACGGTGCGCTACACCCGCGCCGAGGAGGAGAGCGGCCGCACGGAACTGCTGCGGGCGGGCGTGCTGGGGCCGCGCGCGCCGCTGACGGCGGCCGGTCTGCTGGTGGCGGCGGCGTCGGTTCTGGTGGGCGCCGGCGTCGCGGCGGTGTTCCTGGCGCTGGGGCTCCCGGCCGCCGGCTCGGCGCTCTTCGGCGCGGAGGTGGCCGTCACCGGTATCGCGTTCTCGGCGCTGGCGCTGGTGTGTGCGCAGGCGCTTTCGCACGCCCGCGCCGCGGCGGGCCTGGGCGCGGCGCTGGTCGGGGCGGCGTTCGCCGTGCGCGCGGTGGGTGACGTCGGCGGCGGCACGCTGTCGTGGCTCTCGCCCATCGGGTGGGTGCAGGCGGCGCACCCGTTCGGCGGCGACCGCTGGTGGCCCCTGGCGTTCCCGGTGCTTCTCGCGGCGTGCGCGGTGTGTGCGGCGTGGCGTCTCGACGGACTCCGCGACGTGGGCGGGTCGCTCGTCGCCCCGCGCCTGGGGCCGGCGTCCGCGGCCCCGCGCCTGGCGGGGGTGCCGGCGTGGGCATGGCGGATGCAGCGCGCGGGCATCGCGGGGTGGGCCGCGGGCATGCTGCTGGCGGGCGCCGCGTTCGGGTCGGTGGGCGACCAGGTGGCGGACATGGTGCGCGGCAACGCGCAGATGGAGCAGATGTTCGGCGGCGCGGGGCGGATCGTCGACCAGTACTTCGCGATGGTCGCGCTGCTGCTGGGTCTGCTGGCCGCCGGGTTCGCCGCGTCGACGGTGCTGCGGCTGCGCAGCGAGGAGACGTCCGGGCGCGCTGAGATGCTGCTGGTGGCCGGGGTGTCGCGGCGGCGCTGGGCCGGCGGCTGGCTCGCGGTCACGGCCGCGGCGACGGTGGCGCTGGCGGCGTGCGGGGCGCTCGGAGCGGCGGTGGCCGACGCGGTGAGCACCGGCGATGCGGGCCGGCTGCCGAGGCTGTTCGGCGCGATGCTGGTGCCGCTGCCGCCGGTCGCGGTGATCGCGGGGCTCGCGGTCGCACTCGTGGGCCTCGCGCCGCGGCTCCAGCACGCGGCATGGGCGGTGGCGGCCTGGGCATTCGTGGTCGGATGGTTCGGCGACCTGCTGGAACTGCCGGGGTGGGCGAGCGCTCTGTCGCCGTTCTCCTGGGTGGCGGAGGCGCCCGCCGAGCCGGTCGGCTGGGCCGCCTGGGCGGTCACCCTCGCCGTCGGCGCCGCGCTCGCGGCCGCCGGCGTGGAGGGGCTGCGCCGCCGGGATCTGCAGGCCCGGTGAC
>CAYVJJ010000470.1:0-2373 GCA_964451655.1 uncultured Mycobacteriaceae bacterium
CGATCGTCGTCGGGGTGCTCGGGCGGGAGTCGCCGCCCGCGGGTGTGTGGCGGGTGCCGGCATGTGCGGGGGATCGTGTCCGGATGTGTTCCATGGGGGTTCCTCCTCGGTGGGGGGCGCTGAACGGCCCGGGGGCGGGCTCGACAGTGCTGACAGCGGTGGAGCCCGGAACTCATCGGGAGGCTGCTCGCGGAGGGGCGGTCCGCAGGCGGCACTCGAAGCAGGCCCCTGCCGCTACACGCATCCGCGCATCGCATCCACCACCTCGGTCGTCCACGGCGGCGGAGCCGGACTCGCACGCCAGTTGGCGAACCAGGTGATGGACCATTCCGGAGCGAACCGTCGATGCACGATTGGGCCGGTGAGGCTGCAGGCGATAGATTCGAGCGCGAGGAACACCGCCTGCGACCCGTGCACCAGGTCCGCGGCGGCGACGGCTCCGAACGCGGTCGACCCGGTCCACTGCGGCGTGCACCCGTACCGTGCGAAATGCCGCGCCACGGTCGAGTTCCAGTCGCTCATGCCGGTGTCGATGGCGACGATCGGGTACTCAGCGACCTCGGCGACCGTGACCGAATCCCGGTGCGCCAGCGGATGGCCCGGGTCCGTCACGGCCACCACGCCTTCGCGGCACAGTTCTTCCCACGCTAGACCGGCGCCCCGCTCACGGGGGCCCACTGACACAGTCAAGCCGCCGTCGGCGAGCATGGCCGCGACCTGCGAACGCGGCACTGTCGTCTGATGCACGGCGGCATCCGGCAACGCGCTCCGGGCCGCGGTCAACACCTTGCGAGGCACCATGAGCGACGGCTCGGTGACCTGGATGCGCACCGTGTGCCGGCCTCCTGCGGCACGCGTGTCCTCGAGGGCGCGGCCCAACTCGGCGAGGACCCGGTGCGCACGACCGGCCAGCAACGCCCCCGCCTCGGTCGGCACCACCGTGCGGCTGGTCCGGTGGAACAGCGCGACCCCCAGGCGGCGCTCGATCCGCGCGATCGACTGGCTCAGGGCCGGCTGCGCCATCGGTATCGACGCCGCGGCGCGCGTGAAATTGCGTTCCCGCTCCACGGCGACCACGTACTCGAGATCGCGCAGACTGACCGCATCCATCATGTCGACATGCTAGATCGGTGCGCTCACGGTATTGGCGGATCGACCCTGCCGCGGCCCAGGATGGGGAGAGCGAGCTGAGGAGGCATGGATGCGTGTCGCGCTGACCCTGGAGATGCGGAGGTCACCCCACCGCGAGGAGACATGGCAGGAGTTGTGGGGCGACTGCCTGTGGATGTTCGAGCAGGCGGAGCAGCTCGGCTTCGATTCCCTGCTTGTTCAGGAGCACTTCTTCACGGCAGACGGATATGGCCCGTCGGTACCGGTGTTCCTCAGCGCGCTCGCGTCCAGCACCACCATCGCCCGCATCGGCTCCTACATTTACATCGCGCCGTTGCACCACCCGCTCGCATTAGCGCAGGAGACGGCCGTGCTCGACCAGCTCTCCGGTGGTCGGCTCGACGTAGGCCTCGGAATCGGGCACAGCGTGGCGGAGTACCGGGCGTACGGTCTCAGTCCCAAGACCCGGCCGTCGCGGATGGAGGAGGTGCTCGAAATCCTGCCGCGCGCATGGTCGGGCGAGAGGTTCTCTTACGACGGGCGGTACCACCGTCTCGAGAATGTGCAGGTTCAGCCTGCCCCCGCGCAGGAGCCGCATCCCCCAGTGTGGGTGGCGGCGACGACGAAGCCCGCTGCAGAGCGCGCTGGCCGTCACGGGGCGAACCTCGCGGCGGCCAGTGTTGACCCGGAGGTGCACGAGGCGTACCACGCGGCGCTCGACGCTTCGGGATTCGTCCGCGGGTCGAGGCGGGTCTCGAACCCGTGGAGTATCACTGTCACTGACGAGGTACCGGACGCAGTGTGGGCACGCAACAAGCACCACTATTTCCACCGATGGGACTATTACCGGAGGATTCGTTCCGAGTTCGGCGATCCGGAGCTCGAATACGGGCTCGCCCCCTCACCGGAGCAATACCGCGCGAACGAACTCATTGGTAACGCAGACGCAGTGCTCTCGTCGCTCGAACCTCACGTCAGGGGATTGGGGTTGACGGATCTCGTGTTGTTCGGGCCGCACCCGGGGATCGATTTGCGACGCGAAGGGTTCGATGCAGTGAGCAAGTTCGCAGACGAGGTGTTGCCGACGTTGCACAAGTGGTGACATGGAGTCGAGATCCCGTTGCAGCAAAGGAGAATGCCCCATGAACAGTGGCGTCGTCGATGCGCACGTGCACCAGTGGAGCATCACCGAGAACGAGTGGTACACAGCCCTGCGGCCGTTCGCCGAGCAGGTCGGGACGCCGTCGCTGTATGCGGACTTCC
>CAYVJJ010000471.1:0-2359 GCA_964451655.1 uncultured Mycobacteriaceae bacterium
CCCGGGCTCGCCTTCTTCTACGGCGGGATGGTGCGTGCGCGCAGCGTCCTCAACATGATGATGATGAGCTTCAGCGCCCTGGGCGTCGTCGGCGTGCTCTGGGTGCTGTTCGGCTTCTCGGCGTCGTTCGGCGATTCCGCCGGCGGCGTCATCGGCGACCCGCTGGATTTCGCAGCGCTGCACGGCGTCCTCTCCGGTGCGGGTGAGCAGGTCCCGCTGGTGGGGACGGTCCCCGCGTCGGTGTTCGTCATATTCCAACTGATGTTCGCGTCGATCACGGTGGCACTCATCTCCGGCGCCGTGGCGGACCGCATGAAGTTCTCCGCATGGCTGACGTTCGCGGGAGTGTGGGCCGTCCTCGTCTATTTTCCGGTGGCGCACTGGGTGTTCGCGGCCGACGGGGTGGTCTCCGAACGAGGAGGCTGGATCGTCTCAGGCCTGCAGGCGATCGACTTCGCGGGCGGGACCGCGGTGCACATCAACGCCGGCATCGCGGCCCTGGTCCTCGCGACGGCGCTCGGCGCGCGGCACGGATGGCGTACGCACCCGTCGCGGCCGCACAACCTGACCTTGGTGATGATCGGCGTCGCCCTGCTGTGGTTCGGTTGGATCGGCTTCAACTCCGGTTCCGCGCTCGGCGCCGGAGGGTCGGCCGGGTCCGTGCTGGTCACGACGATCGTTGCGGCATGCGCGGGGATGCTGGCCTGGCTGGCTGTGGAACGGATCCGCGACGGCCACCCCACGACGCTCGGGGCCGCCTCCGGAGTGGTGTCCGGTCTGGTGGGGATCACCCCGGCGTGCGCTTCGGTCGACGTCGCAGGGGCGCTGGCGATCGGGGTGGTCGCGGGCGCGGCCTGCGCATCGGCGGTCGGGGTGAAGTACCGGTTCGGTTACGACGATTCGCTCGACGTCGTCGGCGTCCACCTGGTGGGCGGCCTCCTCGGCACGCTGATGGTGGGGCTCGTCGCCACCTCGTCCGCGCCCACCGGCGTCGACGGTCTGTTCTACGGCGGAGGTTTCGACCAGCTGTGGCGGCAGGCGGCCGGGGCCGGTGCGGTGATGGTCTACACGGCGGTGGTGACCACGCTGATCGTGCTGGCGGTGCGTGCCTGCATCGGGTTGCGGGTGGACGAGGAGGCCGAGATCGCCGGGATCGACCTCAGTCAGCACGCGGAATCGGCCTACGACTGGGTGCGGGCCGAGGCCGCTCGCGGGGCGGGCCGTACGCCGGCGGCGGCCGGTGCCGGAGGTGCCGCGGCGCCGGCTCGGGATGCCGATCCGGCCGCGCCGGGGCAGGATCAGGGTGACGCGCCGGCCGCGGACGAGCGGGAGCGGTCGGCGCACGGATCGCTAACACGGCCCCGGGCCGCGACGAAGGAGTGCACGTGAAGCTCGTGACCGCAATCATCCGTCCTGTGATGCTCGGCGGAGTCCGGGAGGCGCTCGACTCCGTGGGCGTGCACGGGATGACCGTCACCGAGGTGCGCGGTCGCGGGCGCCAGAAGGGGCACACCGAGCTCTACCGCGGCAGCGAGTTCGCGGTGGACCTGCACGCCAAGGTGAAGGTCGAGGTGGTGGTGCCCGACGAGTCGGCGGACGCTGTGGTCGACGCGATCGTCGACGCGGCCCGCTCCGGGCGGGGGGAGGCGGGCCGCGTGGGCGACGGCAAGGTGTGGGTGACCGGCGTCGACCGTGTCGTGCGGGTGCGCACGGGCGAACGCGGCGAGGACGCCGTCTGACGGTGATGCGCCCGCACCGGCGGGCGGGCGCAGTCGCTAGGCTGTCGGGGTGCCGCGATCGTGCGCGCGGCGCTCCGCACCACCATCAGACGTCAGCGAACGGGAGCGCAACCGGTGTTCGAATCCCTCTCCGACAGACTCACCTCGTCGCTCAAGGACCTGCGCGGCAAGGGCAAGCTCTCGCCGGCCGACATCGACACCACCTGCCGTGAGATCCGCCTCGCGCTGCTGGAGGCCGACGTCGCCCTGCCGGTGGTGCGCGAGTTCATCAAGAACATCAAGGAGCGCGCCAAGGGCGCGGAGGTCTCGGGGGCGCTCAACCCTGCCCAGCAGGTGGTCAAGATCGTCAACGAGGAGCTCGTCGGCATCCTCGGCGGCGAGACCCGGCGGCTGAATCTGGCCAAGACCCCGCCCACCGTGATCATGCTCGCGGGCCTGCAGGGCGCGGGCAAGACCACGCTCGCCGGCAAGCTGGCGCTGTGGCTGCGGGAGCAGGGGCACACGCCCATGCTCGTCGCCTGCGACCTCCAGCGCCCCAACGCCGTGACCCAGCTCCAGGTCGTGGGCGAGCAGGCCGGGGTGCCGGTCTTCGCGCCGCATCCCGGGGCCAGCACGGAGGG
>CAYVJJ010000472.1:0-2358 GCA_964451655.1 uncultured Mycobacteriaceae bacterium
GCGCACGCGGCCTTCCCGCGCGCACGCCGCCTCCCCCGTGGCACGGCTCACGGCCGGAATCGGGATGACTGCACATCCGCCGCCCGTTGACAGTTCCGGGAGGGCCCCGGTCCGCTCCGGCGGCGCGCACCCGTGGCCCGGAGCATCCGTAGCGGGGCGCACCCGTACCCCACGACAAGGAAGGCGGTGTCCGCGTGCCTGTACGGCCGGCGATGATGGCGCTCGCGCTCGGCGGCTTCGGCATCGGGACCACCGAGTTCGTGGCGATGGGGTTGCTGCCGCAGATCGCCGACGGGATGGGGGTGTCCGAGCCGGCCGCCGGCCACGTCATCTCCGCCTACGCGCTGGGGGTGGTGGTCGGCGCCCCCACGATCTCGGCACTGACCGCGCGCCTGGATCGACGGCGCTTGCTGGTGGCGCTGATGGCCGCATTCACCTTGGGCAACGCTGTGACGGTGCTGGCGCCGAGCATGAACGTGCTGATCGGGTCGCGTTTCGTCGCGGGGCTGCCGCACGGCGCCTACTTCGGGGTGGCGTCGCTCGTGGCCGCACGGCTCGCCGGGGCGGGAAGGCGGGCCAAGGCGGTGGCCACGGTCATGCTGGGGTTGTCGGTGGCCAACGTGGTGGGCGTGCCCCTCGCGTCGGCGATGGGGCAGCAGCTCGGGTGGCGCAGCGCCTTCGGCCTGGTCGCGGTGATCGGTCTGGCGACGATGGCGGCGTTGCTGCGCTGGGTGCCGTCGATGGAGTCGGGCCCGTCGGCCGGCCCCCGTGCCGAGCTGGGCGCGTTGCGGCGGCCGCAGGTGTGGCTGACGCTGGCCGTCGGCATGGTCGGCTTCGGCGGCATGTTCGCCGTCTACACCTACATCGCCACCACGCTCACCGACGTCGCGGGGCTGCCGTCGGCGCTGGTGCCGCTGGCGCTGGCTCTTTACGGCGTCGGCATGGTCGCCGGCAATCTCGTCGGCGGGCGACTGGCGGACCGCGCGCTGATGCCGTCGATGTTCACGATGCTCGTGCTCATCGCCGCCGTGATGGGGCTGTTCGTCGCGGCCGCGCACAATCCGGTGACCGCGCTGGCCGCAGTGTTCATGGTGGGGGCGTCCGGGGCGGCGATGGTCCCGGCGCTGCAGACCCGCCTGATGGACGTGGCCGCGGATGCGCAGAACCTGGCCGCCGCGCTCAACCATTCCGCGCTCAACGTCGCGAACGCGGGCGGCGCGTGGCTCGGCGGCGTCGTGATCGCCGCAGGGTTCGGCTACACCGCGCCGGCGGCGGTGGGTGCGGGCCTGGCGCTGGCGGGCCTGGTGGTCCTGGCGGTGAGCGCCGCACTGCAGAAGCGCTCCGACGCCCGCGACGGCCGGACCGCCGCGGACCGGGAGGGCGAGCCTGTGGCGGTGCATTAGCCTTCAGGGCGTGTCGAAGAGCGATCTCACCGTCAGCACCGTCAATATCAACGGCGTCCGCGCCGCCACCAAGAAGGAGCACGGGTTGCTCCGCTGGCTGGCCGGCACCCGGGCGGACGTGGTGTGCCTGCAGGAGGTGCGGGCCACCGACAAGCAGCTGCACACCGCCCTGGCCCCCGCCGTCGACGACGGCTGGCATGTCGTGTCCGCAGAGCCTGAGCTCAAGGGCCGCAACGGGGTGGCCATCCTGTCGCGGGTCCCCGCCGATGCGCACCGCATCGGTCACGGCGACCCCGAGTTCGGGGCGTCGGGCCGCTACATCGAGGCCGACTTCGGTGAGGTCACCGTCGCCAGCCTCTACCTGCCGTCCGGGGAGACCGACACCCCGCGGCAGGACGAGAAGGAACGGTTCATGGAGTCGTTCGGCCTGTACCTGGCGCGCACGGCCGCGTCCGGCAGGTCGACCGTGGTGTGCGGGGACTGGAACATCGCCC
Organism: uncultured Mycobacteriaceae bacterium; assembly: GCA_964451655.1. Taxonomy (GTDB): domain Bacteria; phylum Actinomycetota; class Actinomycetes; order Mycobacteriales; family Mycobacteriaceae; genus Tomitella. The sequence goes on from CAYVJJ010000472.1 coordinate 1,898, forward strand.
ACACCGAGCGGGATCTGAAGAACTGGAAGGGCAACAAGAAGTCGTCGGGCTTCCTGCCGAACGAGCGCGCCTGGATGGACCGGATCTTCGCCGACGGCTCCGGCTGGGTGGACGTGATGCGGGTGCTGCACGGCGATATCGACGGCCCCTACAGCTGGTGGTCCTACCGCGGCAAGGCGTTCGACAACGACGCGGGGTGGCGCATCGACTACCACGTCGCCACCGACGGGCTCGCCGCGTCTGCGCGCGCCGGCGTGGTCGAGCGCGCCGAGAGCTATGACACCCGCTGGTCCGACCACGCTCCGGTCACGGTCACCTATGCGTGCTGAGCGTCCGTCGAGGCGGGTGCGGCCGTCGTTGCGGCGCGCGGCCGGCACGTGCGGGCGGCCGGCCCGGTTCGCGGCGATGCTGGCTGCGGTCGTCGCCGTCGTCGCCGCGCTGCTGGCCGGTTGCGGCCCGTC
>CAYVJJ010000473.1:0-2358 GCA_964451655.1 uncultured Mycobacteriaceae bacterium
AGACCATCACCGACAACGACATCGTCTTCGTCGACTTCTGGGCCGACTGGTGCGGGCCGTGCAAGCAGTTCGCCCCCACCTACAACAAGGTGTCCGAGCAGCACCCGGAGATCGTCTTCGGCAAGGTGGACACCGAGGCGGAGCAGCAGCTGGCCGCGGCTGCGCAGATCTCCTCGATCCCCATGCTGATGGCCTTCCGTGAGGGCCAGTTGGTGTTCGCGCAGCCGGGCGCGCTGCCGCAGCAGGCGTTCGAGCAGCTCGTCCAGCAGGTCAAGGACCTCGACATGGAGCAGGTCCGGGCCCAGATGGCCGCCGAGGGCTGACTGTCCACCGCACCGCCGACGGGCGGGGGCACCCTGCACGGGTGCCCCCGCCCGTCGCCTGTCCACGGCCCCGGAAGGAGGGCCGCGGCCTTTCCCTCGGGGCCGCATCCCCGGCGCAGCCGGCGGGTCCTTGCCCGGACACCCGTCCTACGGGTTATGTAGAGGACGACGAGCAACGGCGCTGCGACGGATAGGGGACCACGATGACGGACGGCGGGAGCACGACACGCGAGGACGCCCAGGGCACGGGTGGCGCAGCGACCGATGTGAAGCCGCGCAGCCGCGACGTCACCGACGGCCTGGAGAAGGCCGCCGCGCGCGGCATGCTCCGCGCCGTCGGCATGGGTGATGAGGACTGGGCGAAGTCGCAGGTGGGCGTCGGCTCATCCTGGAATGAGATCACCCCGTGCAACCTGTCGCTGGACCGACTGGCCAAGGCGGTCAAAGACGGGGTGCACGCGGCAGGCGGTTATCCCCTGGAGTTCGGGACCATCTCGGTGTCCGACGGAATCTCCATGGGCCACGAGGGCATGCATTTCTCGCTGGTCTCCCGCGAGGTGATCGCCGACAGCGTCGAGACCGTCATGAACGCCGAGCGTCTGGACGGATCCGTCCTGCTCGCCGGCTGCGACAAATCCCTGCCCGGCATGCTCATGGCCGCCGCACGCCTGGACCTGGCCAACGTCTTCCTCTACGCCGGTTCCACCTTGCCCGGGCTGGCCAAGATGTCCGACGGCAGCGAACGCGAGGTCACGATCATCGACGCGTTCGAGGCCGTCGGCGCGTGCTCGCGGGGCCTGATGAGCCGCGAGGACGTCGACACGATCGAGCGCACGTTCTGCCCCGGCGAGGGCGCCTGCGGCGGGATGTACACCGCGAACACGATGGCCTGCGTCTCGGAGGCGCTCGGCATGTCGCTGCCCGGCAGCGCCGCGCCGCCCGCCTCGGACCGCCGCCGCGACGGGTATGCGCGACGCAGCGGGGAAGCCGTCGTGCAGATGATCGCGCAGGGTGTCACGGCCCGCGACATCATGACCAAGAAGGCCTTCGAGAACGCGATAGCCGTCGTCATGGCCTACGGCGGTTCCACCAACGCCGTCCTGCACCTGCTCGCCATCGCCAACGAGGCGGAGGTGGACCTCACCCTCGAGGACTTCGTCCGGGTGGGGTCGCGCGTGCCGCACCTGGCGGACGTCAAGCCGTTCGGACAGCACGTCATGCTCGATGTGGACCGCGAAGGCGGCGTCCCCGTGCTGATGAAGGCGCTCCTGGATGCGGGCCTGCTGCACGGCGACTGCCTCACCGTCACCGGCAGGACCGTCGCCGAGAACCTGGACGACATCGCGCCCCCGGACCCCGACGGCAAGGTGCTGCGCGCCCTCGACGACCCCATCCACCCCACCGGCGGGGTCACCATCCTGCGCGGCACGCTCGCTCCGGGCGGCGCCGTGGTGAAGTCGGCGGGCTTCGACGATTCGGTCATCCGCGGGACCGCGCGCGTCTTCGACCGGGAACGCGCCGCCCTGGATGCCCTGGAGGACGGCACCATCACCGCCGGTGACGCGGTGGTGATCCGGTACGAGGGCCCCAAGGGAGGGCCCGGGATGCGCGAGATGCTCGCCATCACCGCCGCTATCAAGGGCGCCGGCCTGGGCAAGGATGTGCTGCTGCTCACCGACGGCCGGTTCTCCGGCGGCACGACGGGGTTGTGCGTCGGGCATGTGGCCCCCGAGGCGGTCGACGGCGGACCCATCGCATTCCTGCGCGACGGCGACCCGATCACCCTCGACGTCGCACACGGCACCCTCGACATGGAGGTGGACGAGGACGAGATGGCACGGCGCCGCGAGGGCTGGGAGCCCCTGCCGCCGCGCTACACCCGGGGCGTGCTGGCCAAGTACGCGAAACTGGTGCGCTCGGCAGCGGAAGGCGCCGTCTGCGGGTAGGCGCGCGAGCTCGGGGTGGACGTGGCCGGGCCCGGGGTGGCTGTCGGCGTGGCTCCCGCACACCACGCGCACGGGTCCTTCCGGCGCGC
>CAYVJJ010000474.1:0-1144 GCA_964451655.1 uncultured Mycobacteriaceae bacterium
CGCAAGCAGTTCGCGGCGCAGATCGTCTGGACCCTGTCCTCGGCGGGCATCGCGGGCCCGTACCAGATCCTCGCCGACGGGGCGCCGCTCGAATCCACGCACCCGGACGGGTACACGACCGCCGATGTCGCCGCGTTCGACCCGTCCTCCCCGGCCGCCCAGGTGGGATTGCACGCGGTGGAGGACGGTGCACTGGTGGCCATGACCGACTCGGGCGCGGTGCCGGTGCCGGGGCCGCTGGGTTCTTCGAAGACGTTGATCGACGCGAGCCTGGCGCGCGACGGGCGGCACGTCGCCGCGGTCCAGAAGGCGCCGGCGCCGGGGGAGGGCGTCGAGCTGGTGGTGGGCGAGTACGGTGCGGCGACGCATGTGGCCACCGCCGGACCGTGGATGACGGAACCGACCTGGTCTCCCGACGGCTCTGTGTGGGTGTCCGTGGGGGGCGATTCGGTCCAGCGCATCGCGCCGGGGCCGGACGGGGCTCCGGCCGCGTCGCAGGTCGACATCGAGGCCGTGCGCAAGATCGGCGGCGACATCACGGCGCTGCGGCTCTCGCGTGACGGCGTCCGCGCCGCGCTGATCGTCGACGGCCGCGTGTTCATCGCCTATGTGACCCCGCGGGAGGACGGCGGGTACGCGCTGACGGAGCCGAGCGCCATCGGCTCCTCGATCGGCGGGGACGCCGTGGCTCTCGACTGGGGAGGCAGTGAGGAGATCGGCGTGGTGCGTTCGGCACCGGACGCCCCTCCGGTGATCATGTCCTTCGACGGGTTCCAGGTGCACGCGATGAGCAGCCGGAACCTGGCGCCGCCGCTGACCGGGATCCAGATGACACCCGACGCGGTCTATGTGGTCGACAGCCGCGGCGTCATGCGGCGATCGCGCGCCTCGGGGGAGGACGCGCAGTATTGGCGGGAGGTCCCCGGGCTCATGGGCGAAGGTCGGCTCCCCGTGGTGCCCGGCTGACTGCGCCGTTCTCCCCGCGGCCGGCGGCGCCCCGCGGCCTGTCGGTGCGGCGGTGCATGATCGTGGCATGGGGGAGCGGATGCACGGGTGCGGGGCCGGATCGTCGGGGCACGCCGGATGCCCGGTACCGGCGGGGAGAGCGTTACCGCTGGGGAGAGCGTTGCCGGCGGGGAGAGCG
>CAYVJJ010000474.1:1244-2351 GCA_964451655.1 uncultured Mycobacteriaceae bacterium
GGGGAGAGCGTTGCCGGCGGGGAGAGCGCGACCGCGCTTCGGGCCGGTCACCGGGCTGATGGACCTGGTATTGCCGGTCGAGTGCGCGGGGTGCGGTGCGCCGGGGGTGTCGTGGTGTGCTGAATGCGCGGCGTCTCTGCGCGGCGTCCCGGTACCGGTGCGGCCGCGGGTGCGGCCCGGCGTGCCGGTCTGGTCCACGGGGGCGTTCGCCGGTGCGCGCAGGGGCGCGGTGATCGCGGTGAAGGAGCACGGGCGCCGGGATGCGGTGATGCCGCTCGCGGGCGCCGTCGCGCAGTTGGTGATGCAGCTGCGGGAGGAAGGCGAGATCGATCCGCCTGAACTGTCCCCGATGGTCCTCGTGCCGGCGCCGTCCCGCACGTCGGCCGCGCGCCGGCGCGGTGGCGATCCGGTGTGGCGCATCGCCCGGTGTGCTGCCCGGATGCTCGCCTCGTCCGCCCCGCCCGCAGTGACTCCGGACTCGGCGGCGCGGATGCTGCGGTTGCGTGCGGGCGTGCGTGACTCGGTGGGCCTCGGGGCGGGGGAACGGCAGCGGAACCTGGCAGGACGGGTCGCCGTGCGGCGCGGCGGCACGCAGGCGGGACGCCGCGTCCGGACCGTCGGCCCGGCGGGTCCCGGTGGTGTCCCCCGCGCGCCCACGGTGGTGCTTGTGGACGATGTCGTCACCACCGGGGCCACCGTCTCGGAATCGGTGCGGGTGCTCGGGGAGGCCGGGATCCCGGTGCGCGCCGCACTGGCGTTGGGGCACGCGTGAGCGTGCGTGACACACGACACACGGGTGTGTTCAAAGGTGTGGCACAACCGCCCGCGGAGGGATAGCGTCGCAGGTAGCACCGGGTGCATTCGCCGGTGCCAGGTAAGTCCATGCGGGCCGCCGACACAGCAGGATCCCTGCATCCCCGCGGACGCGCCCCGTCCACCCCGGTGGCGGAGCGGGCCCCTCGTGAACCGCAGGCGAGGTCGGTCGTGCTGCGTCGCCCGTCCGTGACGCTGCTGCCGCGGCCCTGCGCAGCGGCAGCCGAAACTGGGAGGTTAGACGTGTCCACCGGTTCAGGAGCAGCCATGGAGTACTTGCCCGATGAACAAGAC
>CAYVJJ010000475.1:0-2321 GCA_964451655.1 uncultured Mycobacteriaceae bacterium
AGATGTTGTCGGTCTCTATCACGTATTCTTACCCAAGAGTAAGGTGCTGTCGACACCGAGGGGCTGTCTACCTGGTCATACCGGGTGCGGCGGCCGCCTCACCAGCGCACCTGACTTGCACGTTCGATGCGGCCCCGGGCGCTCGGCCCCGGCGGCCCGACCATGCAGAATCAGCCGACCGATGTAGAAGGTGACTCGTGGCAAACTCTGACCTGTACTCCACTCTCGTGAACTCCGGGCCCGGCTCGTTCCTGGCGGGCAAGGTGGGGCTCCCGCAGCCGGAGACGCTCCGCCGCTACGAGAAGGGCACGCCCGCGCTCCCCGGCCCGGTGAAGATCGGCGGTGCCGGGCGCCTCGTCGAACCGCTGCGCACACTGCTGTCGGACTACGAGCTGGCCGAGGACGCCCGGAAGTACGGCGCCCTGGTGTTCGACGCCACCGGGATCACCAGCGTCAGCGACCTGGCCTCGCTGTTCGAGTTCTTCCAGCCGGAGATGCGCAGCCTGCTGCCCTCCGCCCGCGTCGTGGTCATCGGCACCACGCCGGAGCTGACCTCCGGTGACGAGCACATCGCGCAGCGCGCCCTCGAGGGCTTCACCCGTTCGGTGGGCAAGGAGCTGCGCCGGGGCGCCACCTGCCAGCTCGTTTACACCTCCCCCAAGGCGAAGACCGACAACAGCGGCCTCGAGTCGACGCTGCGGTTCCTGCTGTCCGGCAAGTCCGCCTACGTCGATGCGCAGGTCATCCGCGTCGACGACACCGACGCCACCGCCCCGGCCGATTGGGACGCACCGCTGGCCGGCTCGGTCGCGGTGGTCACCGGCGCGGCGCGCGGCATCGGCGCCACCATCGCCGAGGTGCTCTCCCGCGACGGCGCCCACGTGATCTGCGCCGACATCCCGGCCGCCGGTGAGGGCCTGTCCAAGACCGCCAACAAGGTCGGGGGCACGGCGCTGGCTGTGGACGTCACCGCCGAGGACGCCGCCGACAAGATCGCCGAGGCGGTCACGAAGCAGGGCGGCCGGCTCGACATCCTGGTGAACAACGCCGGCATCACCCGCGACAAGCTGCTGGCCAACATGGACGCCGCCCGCTGGAACGCCGTACTGGGCGTCAACCTTCTGGCGCCGCAGAAGCTCACCGAGAAGCTCGTGGACCTCGGTGTGCTCGGCAAGGGCGGCCGCGTCATCGACGTCTCGTCCATCGCGGGCATCGCCGGCAACCGCGGGCAGACCAACTACGGCACGTCGAAGGCCGGCGTGATCGGGCTGGTGGACACCCACTCCGACGCATACTCCGGCCAGGGCATCACCGTGAACGCCGTCGCCCCCGGCTTCATCGAGACCGACATGACCGCGGCCATCCCCTTCGCCACGCGCGAGGTGGGCCGCCGCATGAACTCGATGCAGCAGGGCGGCCAGACGGTGGACGTCGCCGAGACCGTCGCCTACTTCGCCAGCCCGGCTTCCGCCGCGGTGACCGGCAACGTGGTGCGCGTCTGCGGCCAGAGCCTGCTGGGGGCCTGACATGGCGGCCGGAACCACCGAGCGGCTCGCCGGGCAGCCGGACATGCTCACCTCCTACGCCAAGGCGGCGCTGGGGATGCTCCCGCTGCCCGGCGGCGGGTCGTCGGCGCTGCCGGAGCGCACGCTGGAGCTGTCCGGGCTGGACGTCGATCCCCACCACCTCGCCGCCTATGCCCGTGTGTGCGGGTTGCGGCTGACGGACACGCTGCCGCTGACCTACGGCTACGTGCTCACGTTCCCGTCGGTGATGAAGCTGATGACGGCACGGGATTTCCCGCTGCCTGCCATCGGGATGGTGCACGTGGGCAACAGGATCGAGCAGGTGCGCCCGGTGTCGGTGGGCGAGCCGCTGGACCTGCGCGTGCATGCCGAGGGGCTGGGCCCGCACCGCAAGGGCACCCAGGTGCAGCTGGTCAGCGAGATCCGCACCGGCGGCGAGACCGTGTGGCGGCAGGACAGCACGTTCCTCAAGGTCGGCGGCGGATCCGGCTCGGAGTCCGACTCCGGCAAGGGGCCCCGCAGCGCCCCGGAGGAAACGGAGGACCCGGGCACCCCCACCACCACGCTGCGGGCGGACCAGAAGCTCATCAGCCGCTACGCGGCGGTCTCGGGCGACCGCAACCCGATCCACGTCTCGTCTCTGGGCGCCAAGGCCTTCGGGTTCCCGCGCACCATCGCGCACGGGATGTGGAGCGCGGCCGCCGTGCTGAGCGCACTGGAGGGACGGATCCCGGAGCACGCGGTGTACGACGTGCGCTTCGGCAAGCCGATGGTGCTGCCCGCGAAGGCGGACCT
>CAYVJJ010000476.1:0-2319 GCA_964451655.1 uncultured Mycobacteriaceae bacterium
GGTAGGACGTCTTGTCCACCTCGAACGGGAACTTGTACTGCAGGCCCTCGCGCGGAACCTCCTGCATCTGGCCGCCGGCGTCGGTCCACACGCCGTTGGGGCTGTCGGGGTCGTTCACCGGCAGCGAGGTGATGCGGTCCAGCGTGACCTTGTCGACGGTGGCGTTCACCAGCCGCGGGTCCTTCGCAGTGGGGGCCTCGGACTTCGGTGCGGGCTTGTCCATCCGTAGCAGCCGCTGACCGGCCTGCACGGTGATGACGTCCTCGTCGGACGGGTCCTGCACGGTGACGTTGCGGACGGCCTTGAGGGGGACGTCGTGCGCCACCTTGGGCGCGCCCTCGGTGAGCGACGCGGCGTCGAGCACCGCGCCCTTGCCGGTGGCGACCGTCTCCACGTGCAGGTCGAGCGGGGTCTTCATCGCCTTGCTCTTGGTGTAGGTGGGCAGCATGATCGCCGCCACCACCAGGAAAACGCCGAGGCCGATCAGAATGCAGGCGACGATCCCCGCAGTGCCGAGCCTTTTCTTCGCCATCCGGACTCCTCGTGTCCCGCCCCGACCGGGCGGAGTGTCGTCAGTGGGACTGGTGCCGAGTCCCTGTCATTGTGTCCCCTGGCATGGTGGGCGCCGTGTCATGCGGCACGGCGCGCCGCCGACGATCCGCAGGGCAGGCACACGTTGGACGTGAGACTAACAGCACTGCCGTCCCGGACCGTCCCACCGGTGACGTGCTGTGCGCCACGGCACGCGGGCCGGTGCCGTGGCGCGGTCGGCATACTGGGCGGGCGGGGACGTGCAGGCATGCGCGGGACCGGCTGACGGATCCATGAGGAAGGCGGGGCGGATGAGCGCGACGGCGGGCCTCGCGGTGACCCCGGGCTCCACCGCCGCGCGCCGGGGCGGCTTCATCCCGGCGCTCGAGGGCATGCGCGCGCTCGCGGCCGTCGGCGTGATGACCACGCACGTGGCGTTCCAGACCGGCAATGCGGTCGACACGGTGCCCGGCCGGTTCTTCGGGCGTCTGGACCTGGCGGTGGCGCTGTTCTTCGCGCTGTCCGGGTTCCTGCTGTGGCGTCCGCACGCCCAGGCGGCGCGCGGGCTGCGCGGCCGGCCCCCCGCGGCACGCTATTACCGCTCTCGCCTGGTGCGGATCATGCCCGCCTACCTGGTGCTGGTGGTGGCGGTGCTGTGGCTGCTGCCGCTGGGGGAGACGGTGGACGCCTCCACCTGGCTGGCGAACCTCACCCTCACTCAGATCTACGTGCCCTACACCCTCACCGCCGGGCTCACGCAACTGTGGAGCCTGTCGGTGGAGATGACCTTCTACCTGGTGCTGCCGCTGGTGGGGCTGGCGATGGTGCGCCTGCGGGGGCGGTCCGTGCGGTGGCGGGTGCCGATCCTGGCCGTCGTCGGCGCCGCCGGCATGTTCTGGGGATATGTGGACCTGCCGTTGCCCGACGGCGTCAATACCGACACGTGGCTGCAGGGGCACGCCGCCTGGTTCGCCGGCGGGATGGTGCTGGCGGAGCTGGCGGCGGCCTCGTCCGCAGACGAGGCCACGGGGCTGCGCCGGCGGTCGGGGGCGGTGCGCCGGGTGATCGCGCGCCCGCTGCCGATGCTGGCGCTGGCCGCCGCCGCCTACGCCCTCGCGTGCACGGATCTGGCAGGCCCCCCGGGATTGGTGCGGCCCGCGCCGTGGCAGTACGCGTGCAAGATCGGTCTCGGGGCGGTGATCGGCTTCGCGCTGCTGGCGCCGCTGACGCTGACGGTTTCCGGACGTGAGAGGGACCGTGGCGCCCACCGGTGGCTGTCCGGCCCGGCCGCACTGGCGCTGGGCCGCTGGTCGTACGCGATCTTCCTGTGGCACGTGGCGGTGCTGACGATGGTGATCCCGGCATTGGGGCTGCCGATGTTCGGCGGGAACATGGCGCTGGTGTGGGTGGTCACGCTGGTGCTGAGCGTGCTGGTCTCCGCCGCCAGCTACGCCCTGGTGGAGGAACCGGCCCGGCGCGCCCTGGTGCGCTGGGAGGCCCGCCGCGCCCACACCCGCGCCGCGGCCCGCACCCGTGTGGAGGCCGGGACCACCGCGACGGCCGCCGCGGCCACCCCGATCAGCGCGCACAGCTGAGCCCACGCCGAGTGCCCCTGGTAGGGCGCGCCGGACAGCCACGGTCCGGTGGTCAGCACGCCCGCCGACAGCATGAGCCCGGCCGCGGCGATCAGCGGCCAGGCGCGCCCGGTGACGAACGCGCGGGCGATGCGGGCGCGCAGCCCCGTCCGGCGGCGGTGCCCGCCCGCCCACGCCGGCACGGCGGCGGCCG
>CAYVJJ010000477.1:0-2317 GCA_964451655.1 uncultured Mycobacteriaceae bacterium
CCAGCGCGTCCTGCGTGCCGGTGACGCCCACCACGAGCATCTGCGCCAGCTTCTGGCGCGTGCTCAGGGACGCGAGCAGGTCCGCACCGTCGCACGCGTACGGCGGCGCGGCCGCGGGCGCATCCCCGGCCCCGGCGGGCGACGACGGTGCGGCGCCGGTGCTCGGCGGTCCGCCGGTGGTGGCCGGCGCCGCCTGGCCGGCATCCTGGACGCCCGCGCCTGAGCCGCACGCGGCGGGCACCACCAGTCCCACCGTCAACGCGGCCGCAACCGTCAGCCTGCGTCCCGCACTGCGCCGTCCCCGGTTCCGCACCATCCCGGCCACCTCCTCGTCCGGCCGGCCTCGCCGGCCTCGCGCCGTAGCGTCGCGTCACGACTGCAGGCACAGTACCCCGAACGGCCGAAATTCCCCGGCGCGCCCGCCGCCGGTAGTAGGTTCATCGGTGAGCGCCACCGCACGGGATCGGGCGGGTCACGCCCGGGAGGGACCGCAGCCCGTGCGGTGCCGGGGAGGCGGCCCCGCGCAGGGGTGGGCCCGGCGGGAATATTCGACCGAAAGTGCAGGTGACGGCTGATGTCCACCGAACCGGCCGATCTCATCATCATCGCCTACGACGGCACCGAGAACGCCCGGCGCGCCATCCGCTACGCGGGCCGGTTCCTCGCCGCCGAGCGCGCCATCCTGGTGACCGTGTGGGAGCCGATGGTGCGCCAGGCGGCCCGCATGTCCGGCCTGTCCGGGATGATGCAGCCGGACTGGCTCCCCGACGACGACACCGAGGACGTCGCCCACGTGGAGGCCCGCGCCGTGGCGGAGGAGGGGCTGCAACTGGCCTCGGAGGCAGGTCTGCGGGCCGAGGCGCGCTGCATCGAGTCCGGCACCACGGTGTGGACCACGATCGTGGAGATCGCCGACGAACTCGACGCCGACGTCATCGTCACCGGCACGCGGGGCACGACGGGCCTGCGCTCGCTGATCCGCTCGAGCACCGCCGACCACGTCCTGCGCCACAGCCATCGGCCGGTGCTCATCGTTCCGCCGGGCAAGTGAGGCGGCGTGCCCCGGTACTCCGACGGTGACGCCGCCGGGGCCCACCGCCCCCGGGCGGCCCGCGAGCATCCGGGGGCGGCCGAGGGGTTCCTGCTCTCCGGCCCCCACGGCACCGTCACCGCGCGCGGCTGCACCCGCGCGTTCACCGACGGCCGCTCCGCCGCGTCCGCGCTCCGCTCCGGTGACGCACCGGTGGTGGTGGGCGCGCTGCCCTTCGACCCTGCCGGCCCCGCCGCCCTCGCCGAACCCGAGTCGCACGGCGTCACGCCGGGCGCGTGGGTCCCGGCCTCCGACGCGCCGTCGTTGACGCCCGAGGCCATCGGGGTGCGTGTCGGCGGCTACATGCCCAGCACCGACGAGCACCTGGCGCGCATCGGCCGGCTGCTCGGCCGCGTCGGCTCCGGCGAACTCGACAAGGTGGTGGCCGCGCGCGCCGTACTGCTGGAGGCCGACGCGCCGATCTCCCGCACGGCGCTGCTGGCCCGGCTGGTGGCCGCCGACCCCGCCGCCAACGGCTACACCGTCGACCTGAGCCCTGCCGGCGGCCGTTTCACCGGGCGTGCCCTGGTGGGCGCCAGCCCCGAGACCCTGGTGCGCCGGGAGGGCCCCCGGGTGGTGTGCCGGCCGCTCGCGGGGACGGCCGCACGCACCGCCACCGGCCCGGACGGCGGCGCGGACCCGGCCGCCCGCGCGCTGCTGGGATCCGGGAAGAACCTGCGCGAGCACGCCTTCGTCGTCGACTGGATCCGGTCGGTGCTCGCACCCCTGTGCAGCACGCTCGAGGTGCCGCCCACGCCGTCGCTGCACGCCACACCGCACCTGTGGCACCTGGGCACCGAGATCACCGGCACCCTGGCCGACCCGACCACCTCCGCGCTGGACCTGGCGCTGGCGCTGCATCCCACGCCCGCCGTCTGCGGGACCCCCACCGACCGCGCTCTGCGGACGATCCTGGAGACCGAGGAGGACCGTGGCTTCTACGCAGGCGCCGTGGGCTGGTGCGACGCGGCCGGCGACGGCGAGTGGGTCGTGGCCATCCGCTGCGCCGAACTGTCCGCGGACCGGTGCTCGGCGCTGGCCTACGCGGGCGGCGGCATCGTCGCCGGTTCACGGGCCGACGAGGAGCTGGCCGAGACCGACGCGAAGCTGCGCACACTCCGGCGGGCGCTGGGGGCGTGAGAGGTCTGCGGGTGATAGCTTGGTTGCCGTCTACCCCGAGGAGCCTTCATGAAGTTCACTGTGCCCGCAGTCGTCAGCGCGGTCATC
>CAYVJJ010000478.1:0-2308 GCA_964451655.1 uncultured Mycobacteriaceae bacterium
GTGGTCCTGGCGCCAGGCGTGGGAGGTCAACAGCAGGTTCAGGGCGGCCGGTTCCCTGCGCCAGTCCACCACGCGGGCACTCTCGAGCCACTTGGCGAACTGGCCCACCATGCTGTCGATGATGTGCGCGAACGCCTCGTACGTGGCCAGCATGCCGTGCCGGCCGGTGAGCAGATACCCCTCCAGCCAGCCTTCGCACAGATGCTCCGAGAGCACCTCCATCACCCGGCCGTGCGGGGCCAGGTTCTCGTCGGGCAGGGCCGGTTCGAGCCGATCGTGCAATCCTGAGCGCCAGACCCGGTCGGTGACGTCGAACACCGCTGAGAGCCTGTTGGAGTCCGTTTCATCGGGTGAGAACAGTCGGAAGTCCCGCGGGTTGCGCTCGATCACGGCACGGAGGTACTCCCCCAGTGCCTCGGTCGGCGCACTCCGGGTCCGGCCACGGGGCGCGTCCGCTGCGGGCTCGCCGGCCGGCCGGGCCGGCCCGCGGAACGGTTCCGCCACGCGGGCGGGATCGGGCAGATCGAGTGGGCGCCGCACCACGCCGGCGTTCGCGCGCGGATTCGCCCCCATCCGCCGGTCCCCATCCGGCAGGTAGCGGCGGACGGCGGCACACGGCCTGCCGTCACTGTCGAACAGTTCCTCGGGCCCGTAGCCGCGCAGCCACGTCTCCAACTGGGGCAGGTGCGCCGTCTCGCCACGGGACGCGGCCAGCGGCACCTGGTGCGCACGGAACGTGCCCTCCACCGGCGTCCCGTCGACCACGGACGGGCCGGTCCAGCCCTTGGGCGTGCGCAGCACGATCATCGGCCAGTGGAGCCGTCTGCGGTCGTCGTCCCCGGTGCGGGCCGAGCCCTGGATGGCGTCGATCCCGTCGAGGCACCCGTCGAGGGCCGCCGCGAACTCGGCGTGCACGGCGGCCGGATCCGAGCCTGCCACCTCGACGGGCTCGTATCCGTACCCCCGCAGCAGCGCACGCAGGTCCGCAGGGTCCATGCGGGACAGGACGGTGGGCGCCGCGATCTTGTAGCCGTTCAGGTGCAGCACGGGCAGGACGGCGCCGTCGTGCACCGGATCGAGGAACCCGGCACTGTGCCACGACGCGGCGAGGGGGCCGGTCTCCGCCTCGCCGTCGCCGATCACGCACACCGCCAGGGCGTCGGGCGCGTCGAAGACGGCGCCGAAGGCGTGCGCCAGGCTGTAGCCGAGTTCCCCGCCCTCGTTGATCGAGCCGGGCACGTTGGGCGCCGCGTGACTGGGCACGCCGCCCGGCGTCGAGAACTGACGGAACAGCCTCCGCATTCCGGCGGCGTCCCGCGTCATCGCCGGATCGCGGTCCTGCAACGATCCTTCGAGGAAGGCCTGGGCCAGCAGGGCGGGACCGCCGTGGCCCGGGCCGGCCACGAAGACCACGTCGCGCCCCTGCTCGCAGATGACCCGGTCGACGTGGGCGTACACCAGGTTCAGCCCTGGCACGGTCCCCCAGTGGCCGACGACGCGGGCCTTGAGGTCGTCGGCGTGCAGCGGACGGCGCAGCAGCGGGTTGTCCGTCAGATACAGCTGGCCCGCGGCGAGGTAGTTCGCGGCCCGCCACAGCGAATCCACGGCGGCCAGGTCGACGCGGGCCGGCTCCGTGGCGACGTCGTCCGACAGCATGGTCACCTCGGCTGCGCGGCCGCGAACGTCCGGTTCATCGCGTCGCAGAACGCGGGCAGGTCGTCGGGCTTGCGGCTGGACACCAGCGTGCCGGGGCCGTGGTCGCACACCACCACCTCCTGGTCACGCCACTGCGCGCCCGCGTTGCGCAGATCGGTCTGCAGGCTGGGCCACGAGGTGATCACCCGTCCGCGCACGACATCCGCCTCGATCAGCGTCCAGGGGCCGTGGCAGATGACCGCCACCGGCTTGCCGGCGTCGAAGAACGCCCGCACGAACGCGACCGCGTCGTCGTCGGTGCGCAGGATGTCCGGGTTGGCCACTCCGCCGGGGAGCACGAGGGCGTCGTAGCGTGCGGCGGTCTCCGCATCCGCCGCGACATCCGCCTCGAAGGTCGCACCCCGGTCGAGGTGGTTGAAGGCCTGGACGGTGCCCACCCGGGTGGACACCAGGACCGGGGTCCCGCCGGCATGCTGCACCACCCGCCACGGCTCGGTCAGTTCGATCTGCTCGACACCCTCCGGCGCTGCGAGCATCGCGACCGCCATGCCGTCGAGTCCGGTGGTGTCCTGCGTCTGTTCGGGTGCGCTCATCGGTACTCCTCCCCGGGATCGTCACGGTTTTCTATGTTCTCGTCCGCGGTCGGGACGTC
>CAYVJJ010000479.1:0-2298 GCA_964451655.1 uncultured Mycobacteriaceae bacterium
GCATCGCCGTCTGGAACGCGACGCATCCGCCGGTGCGGCGGATGCCGGCCGACAGGGTCCGGGCATGAACACGCTGACCGACGAGCAGATGCGCGGCCTCATGCCGCTGGCGGCGCACCTGGGCATGGAGCTGGTCGCGGCGTCGCCCGAGGGAGCCGTCGTGCGCATGCCGCACGCCCCGGAATTGTGCACCGCCGGCGGACAGTTGCACGGCGGCGCGCTCATGGCACTGGCCGACAGCGCCGGCGCCGTCGCCGCGTTCCTCAATCTCCCGGAGGCGGCGACGACGTCCACCACCTCGTCGAGCACGGTGTTCCTGCGCGGCGTCTCCGCAGGCGCGGTGACCGCCGCGGCCCGCCCGATCCACGTGGGCCGCCGCACGATCGCGGTGGTGGTGGAGATCGCCGACGACGACGGGCGCCCGGTCGCCCAGATCATGCAGTCGCAGGCCGTGCTCCGATGACCGCAGGGCGGGGAGCGGCCTGCGCGCGGGTGAGCCGCCCGCGGCGGCGAAGCGCCCCGCACCGTGATCGGCGCCGCACGGTCATCGGCGTCCGGCCGGTCTCCGGGCGCGCCGGGCCGTCCGCCGCGGCGACCTGATTACCCTCGTCTGCGTGTCTTCGACCCGCCCGCGCCCCGCCCGGCGTCCGCTCACCCGCAACGCGGTGGTGCACCTGGGCCTGGCCGCGGTCGTCGCGGCCGCCGTGAGCACCGGATACCAGGCAGCCTACCGGCGGCTGCACTTCCCTCTGCCGTCCGAGGTGCCGACGGTGGTCGCGTCGCTGGTCACCATCGCCGTGACCGCGTGCGCCGCCGCGGCGGTGCTCCGTCGGACCCGGATCGTGACCGCCTGCGGGTGGGTGCTGCCGGCGCTGCTCAGCACGGCGATCCAATCCTGGCTGCTCACGGGCACGAGGTTCTACATGAACGGCCTGGGCGGCGACCAGCAGTTCCGCACGGCCTTCCTCACCCGCATGACCGATTCGCCCGCGCTCGCGGACGCCGTATACGCGGGCCTCCCGCCGTACTATTCGCCGTCCTGGTTCTGGGCGGGCGGCAGGCTCGCCGATGCTCTGGGCATCCCCGGGTGGGAGTTCTACAAAATCTGGTCGATCATCACCCTGGCGGTGACGGCGGCGCTGGCCTACGTCCTGTGGTCCCGGGTGACCAGGGCGCGCACGGCGCTGGTCCTGGCGATGCTCACCGCACTCGTGGGCCTGCACGAGGGCGCGTACTCGCCGTACTCGTGGATCCTGGTGGCTCTCGCCCCGCCGCTGGCCGTCCTGGCGCTGCGCACCGCGCGCCGCCTGGTCCGCGACGGGCGCCTGGGCGCGCCCGCCTGCGCCGGGATCGGCGTCTACGTGGGACTGGCATCCATCACGCACGCGCTCATCGCCGGCGTCGCCGCCCTGTTCCTGGTGGCCACCGTGACGGCGGTGGCGCTGCGCACCAGGGCCCGCACACACCTTCCGGGGTTCCTGCGCGGCGCCGGCATCGCGGTGGCCGCCGCGCTGCCGTTCGCCGCGGTGGTGTGGATCCCGTACTTCCTCGCTCCGGCCGCGCTCGGCACAGACAGCACAGCGGCGAAGTTCCTTCCGGAGATCGGCGCCCGGATCCCCGCACCGATGTTCCAGGCCACCCCCGTGGGGTTCCTGTGCGCGGTGGGGCTGGCCTGGCTGCTCCTGCGGCTGCGGCGCGACACGGTCGCGCGCGGCCTCGCGCTCGCCGTCGGCACCGCGCTGGTCTGGTACGCGCTGTCGTTCCTCGCACCGCTGGTGTCGACCACCCTGCTCGCGTTCCGGCTGCAGCCGCTGCTGATCCTCGCGCTGGCCGCCGCGGGGGTGTTCGGCGTCCGCGATGCGGTCGTGCTGGCGCGGCGACGGGTGCGCGCGGGCAGCACGCCGCAGGCCGGCGCCGGCGGCCCGGAGCGCACCGGCGACGACGCGCGGCGGGTCCGGCGTGCCCGCACGGTGGAGCGCACACGGGTGGTCACCGCCGTCGTCGCCGCGTTCGCCGTGCTGGCCACCCTCCACGTCGCCTACGACACCCGCACGGTGCACCCGGACTGGGACCAGGCGGCGCTCGACACCCCGGGCGCCGACGGCGTCATCGCCCCCGGCACCGAGCTGCAGCGCCGCGCCAACGGCCCGTCCGCACAGCAGATCCGCGATGCCATCGCCCGGCTGTCCGGGGGACGCGATCCCGACGATCTGGTGGTGCTCACCGACGTCCATTCGCTGCTGGCGTTCTACCCGTACCGCGGCTTCCAGACGGTGACCTCCGCCTACGCCAACCCCA
>CAYVJJ010000480.1:0-2295 GCA_964451655.1 uncultured Mycobacteriaceae bacterium
GCGGCGGCGGGCTCACCGAGGAGTACGGCCTGGCCGCGATGCTCGGCACCGCGCGTATCGCCCGCGTGGCCCCGGTGAGCAGGGAGATGATCCTCAACTTCGTCGCCCAGCACAGCCTGGGCCTGCCCCGGTCGTACTAGGGACCGGACCTGCCGCAACGATCCGCCCGGCCCGAGCGCGGCGCACGGGCCCGTACCACCGCTGAGGAGCACCGCCATGACCCGGTCACGCGACGACGGCAGAGCACCGGACGGCCCCCTCGTCCGCTATGGAACCGCCGGCGTGCGCGCAACGCTGACGCTGGACTCGCCGCACAACCGCAATGCGCTCTCGCCACGGCTGATCGCGGACTTCACCGGCGGGCTGGCGCGGGCGCAGGACGACCCGGACATCCGCGTGATCGTCCTGACCCACACCGGGGGCACCTTCTGCGCCGGCGCCGACCTGTCGGCGGCGCGCGGCGGCGGTGACGCGGACGGAGCCGGCGACGCGAGCGCGGACGACGGCGGTCGGGCGTCGCCGGCTGAAGCGATGGCGGCCCTGCTGCGGTCGGTCCTCGAATGCCCCAAGCCGGTGATCGGGCTCATCGACGGCCATGTGCGGGCCGGGGGGATGGGGTTGGTGGGCGCGTGCGACATCGTCGTCGCCGGACCGGCGTGCACCTTCGCGCTCACCGAGGCGCGGTTGGGTCTGGCTGCGTCGATCATCTCGCTCACGGTCGTGCCCCGGATGACCTCCCGCACGGCCGGACGGTACTTTCTCACCGGCGAGAAGTTCGACAGCGTGCGGGCGCAGGAGACCGGGCTGGTGACGATGGCGGCCGACGACGCGCCCGCCGCTGTCGACGCGCTGGTGGCGGAGCTGCGAAAGGCCTCGCCGCAGGGTTTGGCGGAGTCCAAGGCGCTGCTGACCCGGCCGCTGCTCGCGGAGTTCGACGACTCGGCCGAGCGCCTGTGCGCGCTGTCGGCCCGGCTCTTCGGCACACCGGAGGCGATCGAGGGGATGACGGCGTTCCTGCAGAAGAGGGCGCCGGACTGGGCCGGATGAGCCGGCTGCGGCATCCGCGGGAGCGGGGATCGTGCGCCGAGCTCGGCGCGGCCGGGGATGACAAGACGACGGGTCGACGAGAGGGGCGAGGTGATGGTCGCGGCGGGCCGCCGGTCCGAGGTGCGTGAGCCGAAGCAGGACCGCAGCCGTGCCACGCGGCAACGACTGCTCGAGTCGACCATCGATGTGCTGGCCGAGCGAGGCTGGGCGGGGGCGACGGTCGCGGAGGTCGCCGAGCACGCCGGCGTCTCCCGTGGGGCGGCGCAACACCATTACCCGACGCGCGAGGACCTCATCACCGGTGCTCTGGAGTACATGTTCGACAGCCGCATGGCGGAGATCAGGGACACCGTCCCGGACTTGGACGTGGGCCCGGAGCGGACGCTGGCAGTGGTGCGACGCATGGTCGACTACTTCACCGGGACGCTGTTCAAGGCCGCGTTGCAGGTGTGGACCGCGGCGGCGGCCGATGAGGAGCTGCGCGCCAGGATCGTGCCGCTGGAGGCCAAGTTCGGCCGGCACGCCCACCGCGTGACCATCGAGATGCTCGGCGCGGACGACGACGACCCCGAGGTGCACCGGCTGGTGCAGGCCACGCTCGACCTGGCACGCGGGCTGGGCCTGGCCGATGTGCTGACCGACGACTCGCAGCGCCGCGACCGCGTGGTCCGGCAGTGGGCGGACACGCTCGGATCGGCGCTCAGCCCGCGTCCGTGTCCCGCCCCCGCGGGCGACTGACCCGGGGCCCGCACTCCGGCGTCCCTAGTCGGGCTGCATGCGCGTGGTCCCCTCGGGGCCGCGATCGTCGCTGACGATCTTCGCGAGGCAGTGATCGCGATCGTAATCCTCCTCGCGGCACCACTGCAGCACCGCGTCCGCGGTCGGTTCGCTGTGCCCGCGGAGCATCACCCACCAGCCGGACACCTCGAATGTCGACCAGTCGTCGGACCACGCGAGGACCATGTCCGGGTACCGGCGGCGCAGGGCCAGAAACTCGTCGAGGATGTCGGAGTAGCTCCAGGTGCGGCCCTCCGCGACCAGCCCGTTCTGCTTCGAGCTGAGTTGCGGGGCCCAGCGGCCGGCGATCCGGTGTTCGATCGCCGGCCTGCTCTGCTCCGCGATGGCGCGCAGAGCGTCCAGTGCCGCGGTGTCCCGCGATCCGCCCGCCGGCGCGGCCGGAGCGGAGGCGGTGACCGGGCCGGTCGCGCCTCCGGAGCCCTGCGGGGCCGGGGAGGAGGCGCCGGCGTG
>CAYVJJ010000481.1:0-2278 GCA_964451655.1 uncultured Mycobacteriaceae bacterium
CCGACATCCGCCGCGTCCTGTGCGTGGTGGCCCACCCCGACGACATGGAGTACGGGGGCTCGGCTGCCGTCGCAGAGTGGACCGCGCGCGGCGTGGAGGTCGCCTACCTGCTGATCACCAGCGGCGAGGCGGGCATCCGAGACCGCGCGCCCGACGAGGTGGGACCGCTGCGCGCCGAGGAGCAGCGCAACGCGTGCGCCATCGTGGGCGTGGAGGACCTGACGATCCTCGACTTCCCGGACGGGCTCGTGCAGCCGGACGCGGCGGTGCGCGCCGCGATCGCCCGCCGCATCCGCGAGTTCCGCCCCGATGCCGTCGTCGGCCAGACCTGGGAGCTCGAACCCGGCTGGGGGCTCAACCACGTGGACCATCGGCACACCGGCATCGCCACCATCGATGCGATCCGCGATGCCGACAATCCGTGGATCTTCCGCGACCAGATCACCGGCGACGGGCTGGAGGCATGGGCGACGAAGTGGCTGTTGGTGCTCGGCCCGCAGGCCACACACGCGATCCCGGTGAGCGACTCCTCGGTGGACAAGGGCATCGCCTCGCTGGAGGCGCACAAGGTGTACCTGGCCGCACTCCCGGGCCATGCGGTTCCCGGCGAGATGATCAGGCAGATCACCGAGGACGGCGGAGCGGCGGCCGGCCTGGAACGCGCACTGCCCGTGCGCGCGTTCCGTATGGGCTGACCCCGGCCCTGCCGCGGATCCTCCGGCCGTTCCCGGCCGTCCAGGACCGGCATGTGACACATAACGACCACCCTGTGGGCGTCCGATGGCCGGAAACAGCCCTCCGACGCCCGGATCGTGGCCGTTGCGTGTCACGCGGTGCGCCGTGACCGCGCGCCGGGGCATGGGAGACCGCGCTCGGTCACTCGAGCAGACGCTCGATGCGCTCCACCTTGCCGTCGAGTTCGCCGGTGCGGCCGGGACGCAGGTCGGCCTTCACCACCAGACTCACCCGGGGGCTTCGCTCGGCCACCACCTCGCAGGCGCGTTTGATCACGGCCATGCACTCGTCCCACTCCCCCTCCAGGGTGGTGAACATGGACTCGGTGCGGTGCGGGATGCCGGAGTCGCGCACGACCTTGATCGCCGCGGCGACGGCATCACTGACCGAGCCGTCGTCGGCGTCGCTGACTGTGGGGGCCACGGAGAATGCGAACAACATGACTCCAGGCTACGGCGCACAGGACAGCAACCCGGGCGCGATGATTCTGCGCGGTGCGGGTGGTCTGCATGAACGGCGGGGTTTCCCGCCGCTCGGCCGCGCGCTCCGCGCCGCCGCAGCGCATCGCCAGGCGAAAGGACCGTCATGCCCCTGTCCAGCAGCACCTACATCAGCTTCCCCGGCACCGCGGCCGAGGCCTTCCCCTATTACCGCGAGCTCTTCGGCGGCGAGTTGGACCTGCAGACCTACGGCGACGCCGATCTGGAGGGCCTGCCGTTCGACCCGCCGCCCGATGCCGTCGCGCACGCCCAGCTCAGGGCCGAGGGCATCGCGATCAGCGGCGGCGACGCGATGGGCGGCGACGCTCCCCGGCTCCGGTCGGACGTGTATTCGTTCCTGCTGGAGATGGGCACCGTCGAGGAGGGGCGGGCGTTCATCGACAAGGTGACCTCGACCGGCGGCCAGGTGGCGATGCCGTTCGATGTGGCACCGTGGGGCGACACCTACGGCCAGGTCGTGGACCGGTTCGGCGTCAAGTGGGCGGTCGTGGTGCCGGCCTGACGCGACGTGCAGCGCGCCGTTTCGGGCACCGGCACGCCGCGGTTCCGGGGCCGCAATCGCCTGTTTGAGCGGCCCGGGATCACCGGCGGAGGCGATCGCGGCCGGGGCGTTGACAATGCCTCCGCGAGGGTGTTCGGCTCAGGCCATGAGGATCACGCGGATCGCGCCCATCCTGACGGTCGACGACGTGGCCGCCGCAATCGCCGAGCACACCGGCGTACTCGGCATGCACGTGGTGATGGATATGGGCTGGATCGCGTTCGTCGCCGACGGCGAGGGGCGGCAGATCGGGCTCATGACCGCCGATGCGACTGCGACGCTGAACCCGGACGTGTCCGTGTTCGTCGACGACGTCGAGGCCGCCCACGATGCGGCCCTGAGTGCAGGGGTCGAGATCGTGCACCCGTTGTCGTCGGAGGAGTGGGGTGTGCGGCGATTCTTCTACCGGGACTCGTCCGGCCGCGTCGTCAACGTCGGCACCCACATCTGAACATGGGGATGCACGGAATACCCGTCCCCTCACGCGGGCGCGTAGTGGAGG
>CAYVJJ010000482.1:0-2271 GCA_964451655.1 uncultured Mycobacteriaceae bacterium
CGAACTCCACCCCGCAGTCCTTGACGCGGTCCGCGATGGCCTTGGAGGAGAAGCCGCCGAAGATCACGGTGTGCGGTGCGCCGATCCGGGCGCACGCGAGCATCGCGAAGACCGTCTCCGGGATCATCGGCATGTAGATGGCGATGCGGTCGCCGGTCTTGACGCCCAGCTCCGTGAGCGCGTTCGCGGCCTTGCAGACCTCGGCCTGCAGGTCGGAGTAGGTGATGGTGCGGGTGTCCCCGCCCTCGCCCTCGAAGTAGTAGGCCACCCGGTCGCCCAGACCGTTCTCCACGTGCCGGTCGACGCAGTTGTAGGCGGCGTTGAGCTTGCCGCCGACGAACCACTTCGAGTGCGGGGCGCCCGACCAGTCGAGCACCTCTGTGTAGGGCTCGGCCCAGGTGATGCGCTGGGCGGCCTCGTCCCAGAAGGCCAGGCGGTCCTTCTCCGCGCGCTCATAGGCCTCCGCGGTGACGTTGGCGTTCGCGGCGAAATCGGCCGGCGGTGCGAAGGTGCGGCTCTCGTGGCCGAGCGCGGCGATCGTCTGTTCGGTGGGCATTGTCATCGTCTCCTTATGACGTAGGTGTCGGATACGTCTGCCTGCTCCCCGCGGCGTGCTCCTGCTCACATCCTTTCACCGTCCTGTCTACACGGGCGGTGATCGGCGCGGCGGGCGCGCGGAGAGCCCCGGACCGCCGGATCGCGGCAGGCCGGGGCAGGCCGCTCAGCGCGGCCCCACAGGCAGGACCGTCTTCTTGAAGGTCGAGTTGGTGACCACGGCGAAGGACGTGTACCAGGCCGCGAGGGCGGTGAGGATGCCCAGCCATCCGCCGGCCTGCGTGACGGCCTCGCTGCCGGCGAAGTCACCCGCCGCGAGCACGAAGAACGTCGGCGACAGCAGCAGGAACACGGTGAAGATCGCCCAGTTGGTCCGCAGCGAGGCGATGAGCATGTAGGTGGTGAAGATGCCCCATGCCAGCAGATAGACCGCCACCCCGTGGTCGGCGCTGTTCCCTGCGAGGCCGGTGAGGTCTGTATGGCCGGTGAGCCACCAGAACGACACCCAGAACGCGCCGAACGAGCAGAACGCCGTGGCTCCGAAGGTGTTGCCCTTGGCGAACTCCCACAGCCCCGCCCCGAATTGCGCGATGCCGCCGTAGGCCAGCGCCAGCCCGAACACCACCGGTTCGGCATCGACGAGTCCCGCGTTGACGACGCTGAGCACGAACGTGGTGAGCGCGAACGCCCCCAGGCCCAGCGGACCGGGGTCCGCCAGGTGCGCGCCGGGGACCCGCCCGGTCGATGGTTCTGCCATTGCCCCTCCTTGGAAAGGTCCTGTGTGACGTGATCCGGTGCACTTCACGCTATGCGTCATGACCTGCAGCACAAGGGGTTGATGGTGCGCCACCCCCGGTCGGGGGAGGTGGACGGCGGGCAACCCCGGGAGATGGGATGCAGTCGCCGGAGGAGGCGGAAATCCGTTGGATCGCGCATTCAGGACATGCCGCGGGCCGCTACGCAAGCCGAAATCCGTGACCCGCCGCACAAATACCATGTGTGCCTCGACACAATTCTCCGGGCACGCCCGTTCGAGGCATCTACCTGCGTGTTCGCTCGACCTGCGTAATCGCTGTTGACTATGCGCCATATCACGAATAACGGTAAGTAAATCGATCCGTGATCTTTCCGTGATCTTCCCCTACTGTCGTCGGCAGCCCGGACAGAGCGGGCGAACGCCGGACCGCCGCCGCATCCTGCCCCGCGACCCGGTACACCGAAAACCTTCGAGGGCAGGGTACGAGCGGACGGACACCGAGCGGGCCCCGCAGCCCGGCATGACAGCCGCGGACAGCGACATCCCGCGCCGGCACGGACTGCACAGACAGCCGACGCCGGCATCCGCAACGACAGCGGCACGGAGAGGAAAGACTTCACATGACCGCAATCACCATCAAGCGCGCACTCGGCACCGTGGCCGCCGCCGGCATCGCCGTCGGCGCGCCCCTGGCGATCGGCACCGGCACCGCCAACGCGGCCGGCCACGACTGGTCCGGAGTCGCCCAGTGCGAGTCGGGTGGCAACTGGTCCACCAACACCGGCAACGGCTACTATGGCGGGCTCCAGTTCAGCCAGCAGACCTGGGCCGCCAACGGCGGCAGCGGCAACCCCGCCAACGCGAGCAAGGCCGAGCAGATCCGCGTCGCGGAGAACATCCTCGACACCCAGGGCCCCGGCGCGTGGCCCGTGTGCGGGCAGTACCTGAGCGGCGGTGGC
>CAYVJJ010000483.1:0-2271 GCA_964451655.1 uncultured Mycobacteriaceae bacterium
AGCACACGTCGCGGCGCCCGTGCGTGCACACCAGCGTGACGGGCGCGGTGACCGGCGTGCCGGGCGGCGGGCCCGCCGCGGCGCCCGGCGCCGCCCAGGCGAGGTCGAGGTCCAGCAGGTCCCACGGTGAGTCCACCGTCAGCTCCGCGCAGCGCGTGTGCTTCGGATGCGACTGCGCCATATACATGGTGCGTCCGGCGCCGACCGCGGCACGCCCGGGCCGGCGGAGGAGCATCAACCGCACGCCGGCCGTGTCGACGCGCTCCTGCAGCAGCGCGGTCAGCTCCGGCCCGAAGGCCGTGCCGTCGAAGATGTCGCGTCCCCACGGCGCCGGATGCTCCAGGCAGACCCATCCGCCGACGCGGGTGGCGGTGCCGGGCAGCGGCTCGTCGAGCGCGGAGATCTGCGTGCAGCGGGCGGGCGCCCCGGACGGCGGGGCGGTCACAGGAAACACTGCCCTTCGCCGCGGTAGGTGTGGGTGACCTCCACGACCTCGCCTCCGCGCACCAGGTGGACCTCGTTGAAGTGCTCGAACAGCTCACCGGACTTGGCGTGCCGCAGCCACACCCGGTCGCCGAAGCGCAGCGCCCCCGCGCCGTGCAGCGGGGTCTGCACCTCGCCCGCACCCTCATCCTTGTCGAACGAGAGCCCCTCGGGCAGCGCCGGCACCGGAGAGCGGTCCGGGCCCGGTGCACCCGAGGCGATGTAGCCGCCGCCGAGGAGCGTGGCCACCGTGGGCAGGGGCTTGCGCACCACCGGCATGGCGAAGGCGACGGCGGGCTCCAGGCGCAGCGAGCGGTAGCGGTCGAACAGCATCGGGTCGAACAGCCCGGAGCCGGCGGAGAGCTCGGTGACGGCGCCCACCGCGGACGTGCGCTGCAGGCTGCCCGACCCGCCGCCGTTGACCAGCTCCAACGGAGCGGACCCGTGCTCGGCCAGCGTCGCCTCCACGGCCTCGAGCACCTGCGGGAGTCGGCGGGAGATCTCGCGCAGTGAGGCGGCCTGCATGCCGCGTACTGCCAGCTGCCGCAGCGGCCGTCCGGGCATGATGTCGCCGACCCCGGCGATGTGCCCCTCGTAGGCCAGCACCGAGGTGAGTTCGACGCCAGGGGTGCGGCAGGCGAGGGCGGCCAAATCCGCGGCCTGGTCGGGGGTGCGCACGGGCGAGCGCTTGGGCCCGATCAGGGCGAGCCGCCCGCCCATCGGCCACCAGCCCAGGTCGATCTCCAGGCACACCGGCACCGTCCGGCCCATCGCGTGCTTGGCGATGAAGCGCAGATGCTCGGGGGAATCGGCGAGCAGCCGGATGCGGGCGCCGGTGCGCTCGGCGGTCTCCACCACGCGTTCCACGGCGGCGCCGTCGGCGGTGGGGTAGGCCACCAGCAGGTCGTCGACGCCGGCGTGCGCCAGATGGCACGCCTCGTCGGGGGTGAACGCGAGCACGCCGCGGAAGCCCGGGTGCTCGCGCAGGACGTGCGTGATGAGTTCGATGCAGCGGATGGACTTGCTCGCCACGCGGATCGGCAGCCCGCCGGCCGCGGCGACCAGGAAGCGCGCGTTGGCGTCGAGTGCGTCCAGGTCGACGGCGGCGAGCGGCGGGGTGACCGAGGCGGCCGCCGTGTCCAGGCGGCGCAGGCTCGCGGCCACGGCAGGAGTGTTCCGCCGCGCCGCGAACGTGCGCAGCGCCGTCATACCGGGCTCCTCACTCTTCCCGGACGACGATGCCGTCGTCGTCGCTGTAGAGGACATGGCCGGGCGTGAACTCGACGCCGCCGAAGCGCACCGGCACGTCCCGGTGGCCCGCGCCGGTCTTGCCCGACTTGCGCGGGTTGGTGCCCAACGCCTTGCAGCCGATGTCCAGGGTGCCGATGATGGCGGAGTCGCGGATGGCGCCGTTGATGACCAGGCCCGACCAGCCGTTGTTCATGCCGAGCCCCGCGATCACGTCGCCCACCAGTGCGGTGTGCACCGAAGCGTCGCCGTCGATCACCAGCACGCCGCCGTCGCCCGGCTCGCCGAGCACCTTCTTGAGCAGCGCGTTGTCCTGGAAGCAGGAGACGGTGGTGATGCGCCCGGAGAAGCGCGTGCGGCCGCCGTACTGGGTGAACTGGGTGTCGCAGCTGCGCACCTCCGGGCCGATCTCATCGACCAGATCGGCGGTGGCGGGCACGTCGGGTAGGGCGGCGTCGGTCATGGAGTACTCCCCGTCTCGCGTCGGTGAACGCCGGGCACGTGCGCCCGGGCGCGTGGGACGCGTCAACTCTAAGGCTA
>CAYVJJ010000484.1:0-2253 GCA_964451655.1 uncultured Mycobacteriaceae bacterium
CGTTGCTGGGCGCGTTCCGTTTCGAGCAGTCCGACCCCGACCGCTTCTACGGTGCGCTCGCCCACGACTCGGCCGCGATGATCGACGACCTCCACCGCGGCGCTTCCGGCCGTTCGCTCGACGGACGGACCGTGCTCGACGTCGGCGGCGGCCCCGGATACTTCGCCGACACGTTCCGCCGCGCCGGCGCCCGCTACATCCCTGTCGAGCCGGATCCGTCCGAAATGCACTCCCGGGACATCGATCTCACCGGTGTGGCGGTCCGCGGTTCCGGCACCGCCCTGCCGGTCCGCGACGGCGCCGTCGACGTGTGCTTCTCCTCGAATGTCGCCGAGCACGTCGCGCAACCGTGGGTGATGGCCGACGAGATGCTGCGCGTGACCAGGCCCGGCGGCATCGTGGTGCTGTCCTACACGCTCTGGTGGGGGCCGTTCGGCGGGCACGAGACCGGGCTGTGGCACTACCTGCTGGGCGGTGAGGGCGCAGCGCGGCGCTACCTGCGGGTCCACGGCCACGAGCCCAAGAACCGCTTCGGCACCTCGCTGTTCGCGGTGCACTGCCGCGACGGGCTCGACTGGGCGCACGGCGTCCGGTCGGGCGAGCTGCTGGCCGCCTTCCCCCGCTACCACCCGCGCTGGGCTTGGTGGCTGGTACGGGTGCCGCTCATCCGCGAGGTGCTCGTCAGCAACCTGGTGCTGGTGCTGCGCAAGACGGGCTCGTCGCCGTCACCGGCGGCGAACCGGCACTAGCCAGAATCTATAACACGTTCTACCCTCTGTGATAGGGATCTCCCCGGCTGTCTGACCGGGGCCGCCACCACACAAGGAGAACGGATGACCGACTACGACACCCTGTTCATCGGCGGAAAGTGGGTGTCCCCCCACGGCTCCGAGCGCATCGATGTGACCTCACCCGCCACGATCGAGCACGTCGGGAGCGTTCCGCTGGCAGACAATGCCGACATCGACGCCGCCGTGGCAGCCGCCCGCTCCGTCGTGGATGACGGGGCGTGGGGCCGCACGGCGCCGACCGAGCGCGCCGCGATCCTCACCAGGGCCGCGGAGCTCATCACCGAACGCAAGGACGCGCTGATCGCCCTCACCTCGTCGGAGATGGGCGCGACCCACGCGGGCGTGGACATGATGCAGATCACGCCGTCCCTGGCGACGCTCAACGCGTATGCTGCGCTGGCGGAGTCGTTCCCGTGGGAAGAGACCCGGCACGGCGCGTTCGGCGAGTCCCGCGTGCTCCGTGAGCCGGTGGGGGTCGTCGCCGCCGTCACCGCCTGGAACGTGCCGATCTTCCTGGCCGTCAACAAGCTTGCGCCTGCGATCATGGCCGGCTGCGCCGTGGTGCTCAAGCCCGCGCCCGACGCCCCGCTGTCCACCAACGCCATCGCGGACATCTTCGCCGACGCGGGCCTTCCCGAAGGCGTCCTGTCGGTGGTCCAGGGCGGCGCCGAGACCGGTGAATACCTGGTCAACCACCCTGATGTGGACAAGGTGACGTTCACCGGATCCACGGCGGTGGGGCGCAAGATCGGGCAGTCAGCGGCCGATCAGCTCAAGCGGTTCTCGCTCGAGCTCGGCGGCAAGTCCGCAGCGATCATCCTCGAGGACGCGGACTTGGAATCCTCGGCCCCCATGCTCGCCATGTCGGGCCTGATGAACTCCGGTCAGGCGTGCGTGGCGCAGACGCGCATCCTGGCGCCGCGCTCGCGGTACGACGAGGTGGTCGAGTCCCTCAAGAACATCGTCGAGGCCATGATGAAGGTCGGCGACCCCACCGACCCGGCCACGCAGATCGGGCCCGTCATCAACGAGCGCCAGCGCGACAAGATCGAGGGGTACATCGCCAAGGGCCAAGAGGAGGGCGCACGGCTGGTGCTCGGCGGCGACCGGCCTGACGGCCTGGGCGACGGCTACTACGTGGCGCCCACGATCTTCGCCGACGTGGACAACTCGATGACGATCGCGCGCGAGGAGATCTTCGGCCCCGTGCTGTCGGTGATCCCGTACGAAACCGAGGACGAGGCGGTCGCCATCGCCAACGACTCCGACTACGGCCTGGCCGGCTCCGTGTGGACCACCGACGTCGACCGCGGCGTGGAGGTGGCCCGCAAGATCCGCACCGGCACCTACGGCATCAACTGGTACGCCTTCGACCCCGGCTCACCGTTCGGCGGGTACAAGAGCTCCGGGATCGGGCGCGAGTGCGGCCCCGAGGGGATCGAGGCGTTCTGCGAGCTCAAGT
>CAYVJJ010000485.1:0-2241 GCA_964451655.1 uncultured Mycobacteriaceae bacterium
GCGCACCCGGTTGAGATCGGCACCGAGCTTGACCAGCACCTGCGCGGCGACGCCCTCACCCTCGCGGATCAGCCCCAGCAGGATGTGCTCGGTGCCGATGTAATTGTGGCCCAGCTGCAGCGCCTCACGCAGGCTGAGCTCGAGGACCTTCTTGGCGCGCGGGGTGAACGGGATGTGGCCGGACGGGGCCTGCTGGCCCTGCCCGATGATCTCCTCCACCTGGCTGCGGACGCCCTCGAGCGAGATGCCGAGGGACTCGAGGGCCTTGGCGGCCACGCCCTCCCCCTCGTGGATGAGCCCCAGCAGGATGTGCTCGGTGCCGATGTAATTGTGGTTGAGCATCCGGGCCTCTTCCTGGGCCAGGACGACGACGCGCCGTGCGCGGTCGGTAAACCTCTCGAACATTGCTCTCCCTCACATTTCCGGCAGCAGGGCCGTCACCGCGCCGCACCCGTGTCCGGCACGCACCGCGCGGTGATCCCTGCGGGGCCTCCAGCGTCCGCGGAACCGGTGACGCCCACGGGGCCGTGACCCCGCGGATACGGCTGCCCCGAATCTCCGCAGCCGACGCTCCACACGCGTTACCCCGGCACTTCACCCGATACTCTAGTGGCGATCACGAGGTGCTGTAGCCGGTCACCCGAGCCTACGCAATGCCCCGGGACGCACCGCACGGCACATCACATCAACACCGCACGTCAACGGATCGTTCCATCGTCGATACGCCGTCAGCGAACACGTCCCCGCAGCATCGGCACGGCGGCGGGGACCGGTACGGGGTGTCCGCCGGTCAACCGAAGAACGGCGGCACGTACACGCACGGCACCGGCACGGGATGCGCCGGGTCCAGCGCATTGAGGACGAACGCCTGCGAACGGACCGAAGCCGCTATGGCCATGTGTTCCGAGTGGTCCTGTGCACAGCTGTCCTGGACGACGATGTTGACGGCGTTGGGCGCCTCCACATAGCCGGCCGTGTACGGCACCACCATCTCGTCGTATCTCGTCATGATGTTGGTGTACTCGACACCGGGCGCGTAGACACCCCCCTCGTGCAACTTCTGCAGGAACGGCGATCCGGCCACCATCTCGCTGCAGGACCCGCAGATCCCCTCGAGGAACTCGCCGTAGGCCTGCGACGCCGGCGGCGAGCCCTCGGCGGTCAATCCGTTGACGAAGCCGCTCATGCCGCCCGCGTCGGTCCCCTTCCAGAGCGGCGCCAGGGACACGTACTTGTCCACCTTGTCCGCACCGCCGAGGTACTTCACGTAGTACTCGGGCATGAGCGTGCCCTGCGAGTGGCCCACGAAGTCCACCTTCTGCGCTCCGGTGGCCGCGAGGACCCGGTCCACGAACGCACTGAGCTGCTGCGCGCTGTCCTCCATCTTCGCCATGCCGCCGATGGCGCTCACCGGCCACGGTGCGTCGGGTATGGCCCCGTAGGTGAGCGCGTACACGCAGTATCCGGCGTTCTTGAGCCGCGGGGCCATGGCGCCCCAGTTGGTCTGCGCGCCGCCGCCGGTGCCGTGGACCAGGACGACCGGCTCGGGATGGTCCGGCCCCGGGCGGCAGTCCCATTCGTTGACGCCGGGCAGGGAGCCTCCCGGGTGCGTCAGTTCCGGCAGGATTCCGGAGAAGAAGCTCTGCGGTACCGGCAGGGGTGCCGCCGTCGCGGCGGCACCCGCCCCGAACGGCGCGAGTGCCAGCAGCGCCGCGGCACCCAGGGCCAGTACTCCCCGCCGGATGCGGGTCCGCCCCCGGCCGCGCGCCCTCCGCATACCTGCCACCTCGTATCCGACGGTTTCGACGGCCTGAAATTAGCACGGGCGCCGTCACCGCGAAGAGGTTTCGCGGTGACGGCGCCCGTGGGCCTCATAGCCTGGGGACGTCCCGCCCGACGCCCGGAGCCGATCGCCTCAGGTCTCCATGCCGGGGCCGAACAGTCTCAATGCGCCTTGCCGTAGGCCTCCAGCACCTCGCTGGGGATGCGACCACGCGAGGAGACCTTGAAACCGTTCTCCCGCGCCCAGCGCCGGATCGCGGCCGTCTCCTCCCGGTTGTTGGTGGTGCGGGGTGCCGATGACGCGCGCTGACCGCGGCGCCGGCCGCTCACCTTCCGGGAATGGATGATCCAGTCCCGAAGCTGCTCACGCAGGCTCTCCGCGTTCTCCTCCGAGAGGTCGATCTCGTAGCTGACGCCGTCGAGCCCGAATTCGACCGTCTCCACCGCTTCGGATTCCCG
>CAYVJJ010000486.1:0-2207 GCA_964451655.1 uncultured Mycobacteriaceae bacterium
GCCGATCACTCCTGGGACGTGATCGTGGTGGGCGCCGGGTTCGCGGGTGTGGCCGTGGCGGACAAGCTGGGAAGGGCCGGGGTGGACGTCCTGCTGGCGGATGCCAACGATTACCACCAGTTCCAGCCGCTGCTCTACCAGGTGGCGACGGCGCAGATCGGCATCACCGAGGTCGCGCGTCCCCTGCGTTCGATCTTCCGGAGGGAAGGCACTGTGCGGGTGGCGGTCTCGGCCGCCACCGCCATCGACGCCGAATCCCGCACGGTCACCCTGGACGACGGCACCGTGTGCCGCGGCCGGTTCCTGGTGGTCGCCACCGGCGCTCAGGCGAACTTCTTCGGCATCGAGGGCGCGGCGGAGCACTCGTTTCCGCTGTATTCGCTCGATGACGCGGTGCGCCTCGCCGCGGCCATGCTCAACGCGCTCGACGAGGCCGACAAGCTCTCCGCGCCGCGCGAGCACATCGATCTGGTGGTGGTCGGCGGCGGCGCCACGGGCGTCGAGTTCGCCGGCGCGGTGGCGGACAGCCTCGCCTCGGCCGTCGCCGCCGTGTTCCCGGAGGACCTGGCCGGGCGCACCACGGTGCACCTGGTGGACATGATCCCCACCGTGCTGGGGCCCTTCTCCGAGAAGTCCCAGCGGTACGCCCGCCGCGTGCTCGACGAGGCCGGGGTGAAGCTCCACCTGGGCAAGGGGGTCACCTGCGTGCGGGAGGACGGTGTGGACCTCGAGGACGGCACGCATGTGCCCGCGCATCTGGTGGTGTGGGCCGGAGGTCTCAAGGGGCGTGACGTCGTCGCGGACTCCGGGCTGCCGCTGGGCCGCGGCGGCCGGGTCGACGTGCAGCCGGACCTGACGGTGCGCGGCTACGACGGGGTCTACGTTCTCGGCGACGCCGCGAACATCGCCGACGCCAAGGGGCGCCCTCTGCCGCAGTTGGGGTCCGTCGCCCAGCAGTCCGGCAAGTGGGCCGCCCGCAACATCCTCTCGGAGATGTCGGGCGGGCAGCGCGAGCCGTTCCGGTATCTGGACAAGGGCATCATGGCGATGATCGGCCGCGGCGCCGCCGTAGCCGAGGTGGGCCCGCGCCGCTGGCAGATCCAGGGCCCCGCGGCGTTCATCGCGTGGCTGGGCGTGCATGCGGCACTGCTGTCGGGGGTGTGGCAGCGGATGGGGGCCGTGGCCTCCTGGGGCGTCGGCTACTTCACCAAGTACCGCCCGCAGGCGATGGTGGCGCACGTGTTCCAGGACCTCGGCCGCCGGAGCGGCCCCCGGTAACCGCCGCAGGCCCGCGGCAGGACGCACGGCGCACGGCGCACGAACCGCGAGGCGGTACCGCGCCCCGCCGTCCGTGCGCGCCGGGACCTACAGGCCCGGGCGCTTGCCGATGGTCAGCGTCACCTCGCCGCTGTGCGCGAAGAAGTCGTTGCCCTTGTCGTCGACCACGATGAACGCGGGGAAGTTCTCCACGTCGATCTTCCAGACCGCCTCCATGCCGAGTTCGGGGTACTCGAGCACCTCGACGTTCTTGATGCAGTCCTGGGCCAGCCGTGCGGCCGGGCCGCCGATGGAGCCCAGGTAGAAGCCGCCGTGCTCCGCGCACGCGTCGGTGACCTGCTTCGACCGGTTGCCCTTGGCCAGCATCACCATCGAGCCCCCGGCGGACTGGAAACCCGCCACGTACGAGTCCATGCGTCCCGCGGTGGTGGGGCCGAAGGAGCCGGACGCCATGCCGTCGGGCGTTTTGGCGGGGCCCGCGTAGTAGACGGGGTGGTTCTTCAGATAGTCCGGCATCTCTTCTCCGGCGTCGAGACGCTCCTGGATCTTGGAGTGGGCGATATCGCGCGCGACCACCAGCGGACCCGTCAGCGAGAGCCGGGTGCTGACCTTGTGCTTGCTCAGCTCGGCGAGGATCTCCGGCATCGGCCGGGTCAGGTCGATCTGCACGGCCGCGTTCTTGCCGGTGCTGGCCACGCCGTCGGTGTCGGCGTCGAGCTGCTCGTCGGTGACCTCCGGCAGGAACCGTCCCGGATCGGTGACCAGCTGTTCGAGGAACACGCCCTCGGAGGTGATCTTGGCCTTGGCCTGGCGGTCGGCCGAGCAGGACACGGCGATGGCCACCGGCAGTGAGGCGCCGTGCCGCGGCAGGCGCACCACGCGCACGTCGTGGCAGAAGTACTTGCCGCCGAACTGCGCGCCGATCCCGA
>CAYVJJ010000487.1:0-2183 GCA_964451655.1 uncultured Mycobacteriaceae bacterium
GGTTTCTTGGAGCTCACCTTGCGTCATCCATCCTTATTGTCGGGCGGCCCCGCCGGCGCGGCGGGGCCTGCTCGGTCCGGGCGGCGTGCGCGCCCCGAAATCCGTCGTGGTCCATCGAATCAGGATCACCGCGCGGTGGGCCCGTCCGGCCCGGCGGTCATCGCGGCACCCTCCCGGCGTCATCGGAGGCGGGACCGGCCCCCGCCTCATCCGGCATGCCGTCCTGGCCTACGGGCGCGTCGTCCGCGTCGGCACCGGCACCGTCGGCGCGCCGCCGCAGTGCGGCACGGGAGCCGAATCCGAGAGCGACCGGACTGCGCGGCCACACCATCAACCACGCCGCCAATATCAGGAAGCCGATGTCACGGAGGATCTCCTCGGCGTAATCGACCCAGGTGACCGAGGTGTCCTCGCCGCCGCCCCCGAAACAGCCGCAGTCGATCTGCAGGCCGCGCGCCCACGCGGATGCGACGCCGCCGATGAGCACCACCAGCAGCACTCCGGATGCGATCGCCGTCCAGCGCACACCGAGCCCGAGTATGAGCAGGAACCCGAGAACCAGCTCCAGCGCCGGGAGCCCGATGGCCACGGCCCGCACCATCGCGTCCGGCAGCAGCCGGTAGGCGTCGACCGCCTCCATCGACTGGTGCACATCGGAGGCCTTCGCCCAGCCTGAGACCAGCCACACGGCGGCCAGCCCGAAGCGGGCGAGAAGACTCGCGATCGGTTTCCACACGCGGCCGACAATACCGTCAGTCCCGGACTCCGTGCCGCAGCCCGAGCCCGGATCACACCCGGGAGCCGGTCCCGGTGTCGTCGGAACGAGGACACCAGCGGCCGCGTCCCCCTCTCGTAACGAGGTGTTACGGTAGTGCGTACTACGGTATTTCGTATCTACGAAACACGATGCACCGGCACGTCCGGTTCGTTCGGCGAACGGACCTCCCGCGGACGCCGGCACCGACCGTCCCCTCGACTGCATCGCCAGGAGCGCCTGATGTCGACCTCGATCCGGGAGAGCGCCCGCGGCGACCGCCCGGCCCGGAGCGGCGCCGCGCCCCGGCCGCGCGGGGGCACCCGCCGCATCGCGTTCCTGCTCGGCCCCGCCTTCGTCGCCGCAGTGGCCTATGTGGATCCGGGCAACGTGGCGGCCAACATCACCGCCGGGTCCCGGTTCGGCTACCTGTTGCTGTGGGTGCTGGTGCTGGCGAACGCCATGGCGGTGCTCATCCAGTACCTGTCCGCCAAGCTGGGCCTGGTCACCGGCCGTTCCCTGTCGGAGACGCTCGGTGCGCGGCTGCGCGCCCCCGCGCGCCGCGCGTTCTGGGTGCAGGCGGAGGTGGCGGCCGCGGCCACCGATGTCGCCGAGGTGATCGGCGGCGCCATCGCGCTGCACCTGCTGTTCGGGCTGCCGCTGCCTCTGGGCGGTGTCATCACCGGCGTCGTGTCGATGGCGGTGCTCGCCGTCGGCGACCGCCGGGGCCAGCGCCGATTCGAGATGCTCGTCGTCGCGCTGCTGCTCATCATCACGATCGGATTCACCTGCGGGCTGCTGTTCGTGGACATCTCGCCCACCGCACTCCTGAGCGGCGTCATCCCCCGGTTCGACGGATCGCAGACGCTGCTGCTGGCCGCGGGCATGCTGGGAGCGACGGTGATGCCGCACGCCATCTACGTGCATTCCGCCTTGGCCCGCGACCGCCACCGCTCCTCGCTGGTGCACCTGCACGGCGCACCGCACCATGGCGGCGGCCGCCGCACGACGACGGACGGCACCGGCGCCGGCGGACGCGCCCTGGCCCGTCTGCTGCGCGCGACCAAGTGGGACGTGACGATCGCATTGGTGATCGCCGGCGGCGTCAACATCGCGCTGCTGGTGCTCGCGGCGGCGGCGCTGCACGGCGTCACGGGCACCGACACGATCGCGGGCGCGCACCACGCCATCGAATCGGCGCTGGGGCCCGCGGTGGGCGCGGTGTTCGCCGTCGGACTGCTGGCTTCAGGTCTCGCCTCCACCTCCGTCGGCTCGGCCGCGGGAGCGGAGATCATGTCGGGGCTCCTGCACCTGCGCATCCCCCTGGTCGCCCGCCGGATCGTCACCCTCCTGCCGGCGGTGGCGTTGCTCGCCGCGGGCGCGGACCCCACCTATGCGCTGATCCTCAGCCAGGTGGTGCTGAGCTTCT
>CAYVJJ010000488.1:0-2175 GCA_964451655.1 uncultured Mycobacteriaceae bacterium
TGTGGGCGCTGATGCTGTGCGTGGTGTGCGACGCGATCGAGCCGATCGGGGGGACGGTCACCGACCTGCTGACCACCTTCTCCAACGCTTTCTACACGGATCCGCGCCGGCTCCAATACGCGGTGGCGCTGCTGGTGGTGGCGCTCGGCGGCGCCGGCATCGCGCTGCTGGTACGGGGCGTGTACGCGGGGCTGCGCCGCCTGGCCCCGTCGCGGAGGACGCCGGCGACCGCGGTGCTGGCGATCCTGGCGCTGGCGGTGCCGGTGACCTCCGTCGCGGTGGTCTCCACCTATGCGGACCGCCTGGGCGACGCGTCCATGGGCGACCGCTTCGGCCGGATGGTGTCGCCGAAGGACCGCATCGCGCTGCAGTACTTGACCACCCTGCCCGACGCGCGATCGACCACGATCTTCGTCGACCCGGATCAGGGCATGGGCTGGATGTACGCACTCGAGGGGCTGCATCCGCTGTTCACCCACTTCGCGTTCCCGGAGCCGATCGGCCCGCGCACGTGGGCACTGTGGGACCGGCTCAACACCGCGGGGACCAACCCGCGCGTGGACGCGGCGCTGCGTGAACTCGACATCAAGTACGTGGTGATGAGCCCGCCGGTGTACTGGCCGTTCCAGACGGTGCCGCGGGGGCTTCTGGACCTGGACCGGACCCCCGGTCTCACGCGCATCTACGACAACGGCGAGACCAAGATCTACCGGGTCAAGGCGTGGGAGCCAAAGGAGCCGGGGGAGACGCGGTACGGCTGGGACCCGACCGCAGACCGCACGGGTGCCGCCGACTGGCAGGGGCCGGCCGAGATCCTGCCGCCCGGATTCGACTGACCGCGGCGGACCCGGGCCGGCGAGGGGGCGCCCGTCAGGTCCCGGGCCTGCGGTGGAACAGCTCCCGGTAGGCCCGGCGCAGCAGAGGCGCGGGCAGCATCCGGAAGGCGGTGCGCGCTACCAGGTTGGCTCGTGATTCGGCCGGGCCGACGAGTCCGTAGTCGCGCAGGTTCTTCTGCATCGCCCTCTCCGAGGCGAAGATCCCGCGCGCCCTGCGGCGGCCCAGCATCTCGTCGCCCGCACGGAAGAGCACCAGCGGTTCGGGTAGGTTGCGCATGCGCGCCCCGGCCGCCAGCATGCGCGCGAACAGGTCGTAGTCCTCCATGTAGGGCTGGGCGCGGTAGCCGCCGACCGCCAGCGCCAGATCCCTCCGGTACACCGCCGTCGGGTGGTTGATCGGGCTGTTGCGCCGAACGTAGCGGCCGATGGCGGCGGGGGAGCCCGGAAGGCTGCGCAGCCCCACCACATGCTCGGCCTCCTCGCCCGGGAGGCCGCCGTCGAACTCGAACATCGCCGAACCGAGGCAGTCGACGGGGGCGCTCTCGGCCTCGGCCTGCCGCAACGCCTCGGCCTGCACGGCGAGCCGTGCCGGGAGATTCACGTCGTCGGCGTCGGCCTTGGCGATCCACGGGCAGCGCGCCGCTTCCAGCCCGGCCTGATTGCCGGCGGCGGCGCCGCGGTTCTCCGGCAGGGCGATCCGGCGCAGTGCGGGCATTGCGGCGGCGGCATCGTCGAGCACTTCGTGGTGGCCGGGCAGCAGCGGGCCGTCCTCCACCACGATCACCTCGGCCGCCGGATAGGTCTGGTCACGGATGCTTTCGAGTGCGCGGCGGAAGTGGGCCGGGTCGGCACCGGCGTACACCGGCATGACGACGGAGAACTCGACGGATCGGGCGGGCATCCGACTATGCGGAGGCCGATTCGTCGGGCGAATCCGCCGCGTCGCCGGTGCCCGTGCCGGGTGCGGGGTCGATGGCCGCCTCCTGCTTGCGGATCTCCGCCCCCTGCAGGGCGATGGCGCGCACGAGACGCGTGTACCGCAGCTCCTGCTCACGGAAGCGCAGGTAGGTACCCACCGTCGTGAAGCCGAACGTGACGACCAGTGCGTAGAGCATGAGGTCGGTGCCCCGGTCCACGCCCATCGCCTGCGCCACGGCGGTGAGGTCGTTCGGCCGGACCACCGTGTAGACGCCGAACAGGCAGAACGCCAGAAACAGCAGCTTGAACAGGGCAGACGAGCGGGTGCTGCCACGTGAGCGCAGGTAGTACAGGAAGAAGAAGAGCACCGCGGCGATGAGGACGATCTGGATGATCACTGCAGTTCACCGCCTGATCCTGC
>CAYVJJ010000489.1:0-2168 GCA_964451655.1 uncultured Mycobacteriaceae bacterium
CGTTCTCGTTCCCGTCCGTCGATGACGCAGCTTCGGTCACAGTCGTCCCATCTGGTGTCTCGGCAAATGCGGGCCCGGTCGGGTGCTCCCCGTCACGGTCGCCCATTGCAGGCTACGCGTCGGTACGCGCCCGCGCCTCCATGCCCGGCGGCCGCCCCGGCGCGCCGGGCGAGCGGCACGGCCGCCTCGGGCCCGTCAGCGCGGCGTGATACCCAGCAGGTTCGCAACCTGGGTCGCGATCGGACGCAGGTAGAGCTTGTCCGGGTCCTGCTTGGGCTTGTCGTCCCACGGCTGAACGGTGTCCGGATCCGCGTACTTGATCCTGTCCGAGCTGCGCACACCCGTCGGGTTGCCCAGCGGCACGTCGCACGATGCGTTCAGGTTCACCGGGAAACTGTCCGTGGTGTCGTCGAAGTCCGGGTTCTTCGCCCGCATCTCGTCGAGGATCCGCTGTGTGCCCTCGTAGCCGTGCGTGCACGCCACCGGGTTGTTCGTCTCGAGGACGACGCCCATGTGGATGGTGTCGTCGCCCGGCGCCACGGTCGGCGAGGCCGCGCCCAACGCCGGCAGCGCCGCCAGCAGCACACGCAGACCCTCCCAGACGTCGTCGGCCGCCTTGCTGATCTTGTTGGCCCCCGCCAGCAGTGATGCGATGTCGTCGCCGCTCCTGTCGACGACGTCGGTGACTTCGTCGCTCGCATCGGTGGCCGTGCCGATCAGCCGCCGCACGTCCGGGTCGCTCGACTTGAGCTGCCGGGTGATGCGGTCGAGGTCGGCGCTGTAGGACTGGATCGCCGAGGACTGCTCGGACTGGGTGCCGAGCACCGTGACACTGTCGGTGATCAGGTCGAGGGTCTGCGGCAGGTTCTTCGATGCCTCGTCGGTGAAGGAGTTGATGGACTGCACCAGCGAACGCAGGTCCTCGCCGCGCCCGTTGAACGACTTGCCGAGCTCGGTGAACGACGTCTTCAGCGCATCGACCGGCACCGAATCCATCAATCCCGACACCGATTGGAACAGGTCCGCGATGGGTACCGGGGTGGAGGTGTGATCCGCCGGGATCGTGGACCCTTCCTTCAAGTAGGGCCCGGAATCGCTCGCGGGCTGGAAGTCCACGTACTGTTCACCGATCGCCGAGCGGTTCGCGACCACCGCACGCGTCGACGCCGGGATGTCCGGGCCCCCGTTCTCCAGCTCCAGGTCGATCTGCAGCCCGTCCGGCGTCAGGCGCATCTCGCCGACGCGGCCCACCGGCACCCCCCGGTAGGACACCTCCGCGTTGGGGAAGATCCCGCCGGATTGCTCCAGGTTCATCTGCACGGTGTAGCGGCCGAGGCCCACCAGGTCGTCGAGACGTGCGTACTTGGCCCCCACATACACGATGCCCAGCACCGCGATGAGGACGAAGGCGATGAGCTGGACCTTCATCAGTCGGGACAGCATCAGTCGCCACCTCCCTGGCCGCCGGCCGTAGCGCCGTCGTCACCCGTGCCCGGCTGCGGGGGCGGCGGTGTGGGCACCTGCCCGATCTGCGGCACGGCCCCCGCCGCCTGGTCCAGTCCGTCCTGCACCGCGGCGGCCCCCTGCCGTGCCGCGTCGGCCGCGCCGTCCACGATGCCCATCGGCAGGTCCGCGGGGTTCCGTTGGAACGGCGGCGCCGCATCCGCGAGCGGCAGCAATGTCACTGTCGGCCAGCCCTCACGGGGTCCGTTGCCGTCGATCCACGGGTTGCTGCGGTCCACGGGCACCTGGTGGTCGCCGTAGGGCTTGACGTACCGCGGGTCCGGCCGGCCCACGCCGAGGTTCGCCAAGGTCTCGCCGATGCGCAGATCCGCGGACACCCACACGTTCGCGTAGCCGCCTTCGATGGCCGGAAGGATCTCGTCGGGGATCGGGAAGGTCGGCAGGATCGGCAGCGCGCCCACCAGAGACGGGACGTTGTCCGCCAGCGCCTGGATCGTGGGACGCATCGCGCGCAGATCCTTGAGCACGTCGTCGCGGGTCGTGTTGATGACGTCGGTCCCCGCTTTGCCGAGCCGGTCGAGCTGGTTGAGCAGCGCGACGAAATCCGGGCGCTGCTCGCTGAGGATCCGCACCCCCTCCGGCAGCTCGTCGAGGATGGACTTGATCTGTTCGCGCTGGTTGCTGACCGTGCCGGTGAGCGTCTG
>CAYVJJ010000490.1:0-2166 GCA_964451655.1 uncultured Mycobacteriaceae bacterium
TACGCGGTGCCCGCCTACGACGACACGTTCTACGGTCCGGACGGCGGCTTCGGCCCCGCCACGGGCGCTGCGGTGCCGCTGGACGACTTCCCGTTCTCCGGCGACTACCGCTAGACGGTGGCGCCGGGCCGAACCGGCGGACGCGACGGCCCCCGATCCCGCACCACGGGATCGGGGGCCGTCGTCGTCGCGCCGCGGCGCAGGCCGAGTGGTTTGAGCGCGGCGCAGGCCGGGCGGACTGAACCGCTACGGGGAGGACAGGGCCGAGATGACACCGAACGGGGCGGAGGCGCCGCGCGCGGCGTCCGGCAGCGCCGACCACGGCTCGTCGGTCTCCACCACCACGCAGGCGCCGGTGGGGAAACCGCGGCGCACCGTATCGGAATGCGGGCCGACGGGATCGAGCGTCAGCGCAGCCTCGGGGAGGCCGGGGAAGTGGCCGACCACGAGAAGCGCGCGCACGGCGTCGTCGGTGAGTGCGATCTCGTCCAGGATGTCCTCGGCGCGGGCGTTGTAGAGCGCCGGCGGGTAGGAGACCGGCGGCCGTGCACCGCTCCAGCCCGCGGCGTGTGCGACACGGTCGAAGGTCTGCCGGGTCCGGACGGCGGGTGAGCACAGTACGGCGCCGACGGGGGCCGTACTGTGTCCGATCCATGCGCCGCTCCGTGCCGCCTGTGCAGCGCCGCGCGGAGTGAGCGGGCGGTCCCGGTCCGGGGATCCGGCGGCGGGCGCGGCTTCCCCGTGGCGCAGGAACATCACAGTGCGGACCATGCTCCGACCGTAACCCGCGGACGGACGGTGACCGCCATCACCCGAGGGAAATTATTGTGACCTATCACGCAAAGATTGCGTTGGTGAAGTATTTGCATGAACGGTAGTATTTTGGTGTGACTGTGACAGAGAAGGCGGATCTCGCCGAGGTCTTCGACGAGTTCTTCACCGTGCTCCACAAGGGGTGCGACTCCGAGGTGCTCGACGTGTTCGTCGAGATGGACCTCTCCCTCACCCAGGCCCGCGTGGTGTTCCTCCTCGCGGAGCACGGGACGGAGCTCCCGGTGGGCGAGGCCGCCGACCACCTCGGGGTTTCGGTGGCCACCGCCGGCCGCGCCGTCGACCGCCTCGTCAGCCTCGGCATGGTCGATCGCCGCGAGGACCCGGACGACAGGCGGAGCAAACTCGTGTCCCTCACCGCAGAGGGGCGTCGGCTCGCCGACACTCAGCGCGCGGGAATGCGGGAGAAGGTGCGGACGTTCTCGGATGCATTGCCCGCCGATGTCGCGTGTGCCCTGCACGAGGCCATGACCGCGGCCCTCGAATGCATTCCAGACCATCAGCGTGCGGGTGCGTCCTGCGCGCACAACGAAGTCAGGACCTCTTCATGACACCATCCACTAGCCCGTCCACGGCGGCACCGCCCGGCGGGCCGGACCCCACGGCGCCGGCGGCGGATCCGACCGCGCTGGACGCCAGGCTCCTGAAGATCGCGGGCGTGGTCGTGCTGGGCGCGATCATGGCGACGCTGGACATGACGATCGTCAACGTCGCGATCCCCACCTTCCAGGAGGCGTTCACCGCCAGCTACGCGAACGTCGCCTGGGCGGTCACCGCCTACACGCTGGCGCTGGCCACCGTCATCCCGCTCACCGGGTGGGCGGCGGACCGCTTCGGCACCAAACGGCTGTATCTGACCGCGTTGGTGCTGTTCGTCGTCGGCTCGATCGCGTGCAGCACGGCCTGGTCGCTCGAGGCGCTGATCGGTTTCCGAGTGCTGCAGGGGCTCGGCGGCGGCATGCTCATGCCGCTGAGTATGACAATCCTGACCCGCGCGGCCGGTCCGCAGCGGATCGGGCGCATGATGGCGCTCCTGGGCGTGCCCATGCTGCTGGGGCCGATCTGCGGCCCCATCCTCGGCGGCTGGCTGATCGACTCGGTCTCCTGGCACTGGATCTTCCTGGTCAACGTGCCGGTGGGTGCGCTGGCGATCCTGGCCGCGCTCGTGGTCCTGCCCAAGGATCAGACCCATCCCGGGGAGCGCTTCGACTTCCTCGGCATGCTCCTGATGTCTCCGGGCCTGGCGCTGTTCCTGTTCGGAGTCTCCTCGATCCCGGATGAGGGCACCGTGGAGTCGGCCCGGGTGCTCGGGCCCGGCATCGCGGGACTGGCGCT
>CAYVJJ010000491.1:0-2161 GCA_964451655.1 uncultured Mycobacteriaceae bacterium
TGAGGTTCTCGGCGATGCTGCCGATGCCGTTGCCGGCCTGGTCGCCGATGGAGCCTCCCAGGTCGGTGAGGCTCCCCTTGCCGATGCCGAGGATCTTGCCGAGGGAATCGCTGATCATTCGTTACTCCTTGGAAAAGTTGTGCAGGCAGTGGGCCTGGTGCAGGTCAGTCGTCCGTACCGATGATGTCCTGCAGGCTGCCGAAGCCGAGGTCCGACAGGTCGGTGGACGATGCGACCGCGTCGGCGAGGCTGCCCTGGGCCGCGGTGATGAGTTCGCTGATCGATCCGAGCATCGCGTGTGACTCCTTGGTCTGAGTGGTTCAGGGGGCGCGGAGGCGGTTGAGCCTGCGCGTGCGGTCAGGCTTCTTCCTCAGGGATGGTGACGCCGAGGGAGTCGGACAGCGAGCCGAACATGTTCAGCGAGAGGCTGTCGAGCTTGTCGGTCAGTCCGAGCAGCGGCAGGAGGTCGGTGAGACCCGGCATTGAACCCATGTGTTTCTCCGATCTGTTTGGCACGATCGTCCGTGCTGAACGTGCGTTCGGCACGTTCCTACCGGAGAGTACACGTGTGTGATGCGGATAACCAGAGCGGGTTCATGGACTGGAGATCACTCGCCGTCGGGCGGTGTGACGGGTGCTGCTCGGGCGAGTGCGCCGACCTCCGCCACGACCGATGCGGCATAGCGGCCGGGATCGTCGAGAGCGTCGCGGTCGGTGTTGACGCACAGGACGATCCGATCGCCGCTCGTAGAGAAGAGGTGGCGGATGCGGTCGCCGTCCACCACGGGGAGCACACCGAACGCCGAACGCAGCGGCGCGCCGTCGAAGGCCGGTCTCCCCGCGGGCTCGGGGAGATTGCTCACCATCGTGTTGCGGAGGGTCCGCGCCGCCCCCGACGTCCCGGACGCACGCCGCGCCCGTGCGCGCAAGGCGAGCAGCCACGCCGGCGCCGAGTCCATCCGTGAACGGGCCTGACGCACTTCCGGCGCCATCCACCGGGCCTTCTCCGCCGACGCGGACACTGCCACGGCGGCGAGACGCTCAGCCGGGTCCGCGATATCGGTACGGAGATCCACGGTGCCCAGGGCGAGCTGATTCGCCGACGACGCGTCGAGCCCGCGGGCGGCTCCCGACGCCGTGTCGATGAGCCGCAGGGAGATGGGCACCAGCGCGGAGAGCGACTCACCGGGGAGCTCGCCGGCGTCGGCGAGCAGGCGCCGCAAGGCCCCGCCCACCGCACTGAGGAGCACATCGTTCACGGTCGCCCCCGGCACGGCCGCGCGGGCGGCACGCACCTCGGCGATCGGGATCTCACCGATTCCGAAGACGGGGGTGCCGGAGAGCGGTGCATTGAAGCGGGTGACCGGGCGGTCCCGTGACGGCGGAGCCGAGTGGTCGACGCCGTCCTGCGGAGCGTTCCCCTGTGGTGGCGGGATCACGTCGCCGGTATCGCGCCCCCGTGTGGAATGCAGGCCCCGGGCGAAGCGGATCGCCTGCAGGGGCGCGCCGAGGGCGGCGCGCACCGCGGTCTCCGCGGGGTGGGCGGGCGCAGGGACGCTGCCGTCGCCCTGCGCGCCGGCCGGGGAGAAGAGCCCCGCCTCCAGTGCGCGCATCCCCATCCCGTCGACCGCGCAATGGTGGGCCTTGACCACGATCGCCGTGACTGCACCCGTCCCGTGCGCGT
Source organism: uncultured Mycobacteriaceae bacterium (assembly GCA_964451655.1). Lineage (GTDB taxonomy): Bacteria > Actinomycetota > Actinomycetes > Mycobacteriales > Mycobacteriaceae > Tomitella. The sequence continues at coordinate 1,685 of CAYVJJ010000491.1, forward strand.
AGCGGGCACCGGTGACCGCGTGCAATTCCCACGGCGGTCTGCGGAGGTCGAGCGGCTCCGCCGCGATGCCCGCGATGATGTCCCGCAGGACCGGCCACGGCCCCTCGGCCCGATGCAGGTGCACGTGCTCGGTGAGGTCGACCCGGTCCACCGGCACCCATACCGGCAGGTCCAGATCACACGGGGCGAGGCGGACCTTGCGGGTGAGGAACGGGGCGGCCCCGAGCCGCGCATGCATCCACGCACGCAGGGCCTCGGTGCTCCGGCACGACGGGGTCGTGCTGGGCGCGTCGAACACATAGCAGGCGACGAGCATCTCCCGGTGGCCCGGCCGATCGTCGTACAGATATGCCGCATCGCGAGGCGACAGCGGTGCGAAGTATCCGGTCAGACCCCGCTTCATGGGCTGCTCCGTTCTTCTGGCGGGCGAGATACCCGGGGACACTCGAGATACCCGGGGACACTCGAGATACCCGG
>CAYVJJ010000492.1:0-2139 GCA_964451655.1 uncultured Mycobacteriaceae bacterium
AGCTCATCTTCGCGACGACCGGCAGCGGCAGGTACCGCATCGCCGCACCCAGCGGTGCCCACGGCCATGGCGGCACGCTGGCCTTCGCGGGTTCGCGTTCGATGGCCTTCACCAGTGCACGGCAACCGGTCTCGGTGTCGACGATGAACGGCACCTTCTTGACCTTCTCGTTGATCTCGGACCGGATGAATCCGGGCAGGATCGTGCTCACCGCGATGCCGGTGCCCAGCAGGTCGGCACGGATGCCTTCCCCGAGCGTGGCGACGGCCGCTTTCGACGCCGCATAGGCGGTGAGGTTGCGGGGCATGCCGCGCACGGCGCTGATCGACGAGATCAGCACCAGGTGCCCGGCGTCGCGCGGCCGGAACAGCTCGAGTGCGGCCTCCGCCTGCGCCAGTACGCCCAGGAAGTTCGTCTGCGCCGTCTGCGCGTTGGCGTAGTGGTATCCGGTGCCCAGCGGCTGACCCTTGCCCAGGCCGGCGTTCGCGATCACCCGGTCCAGTCCGCCCAGTTCCCCGTCGCACTCGCGGAAGACGCGGAAGACGTCGTCGGCCGCGGTGACGTCGAGCTGCTTGGTGACGACCCGGATGCCCGGGTGCCGTGCCGTGAGCTCCTCACGCAGCGCGTCGAGCCGTTCGATGCGGCGTGCAGCGAGCGCCAGATCGCGCCCGCGCGCGGCGAACTCGCGGGCCATGCCGGCCCCCAGCCCCGAGCTGGCCCCGGTGATGAGGATGGTCGTGCGGGTGCTCATGCGCTCTGACCTCCGGTGATCGCCCGGCAGCGCTGCTCCAGGTAGGCCACCAGCTGCCAGAAGTCCTTGAACGCCGGGTTGGTGGTCTGCCCGTGGTGGTAGCGGTAGTAGATCTGCTGCGCGATCACTGCCAGCCGGAACAGCCCGTACACCTCGTAGAACCGCCATTCGCCGGTCTCGAGTCCGGTGGCGGAGAGGTAGCGCTCCACGATCTCGTCGCGGGTGAGCATGCCGGGCAGGTCCGACGGCTGGCGCTTGGTCATCCGCATCATCGGCTCGTCGTCGGCCTGCACCCAGTAGGCCAACGATGCACCCAGGTCCATCAGCGGGTCGCCCACCGTGGCCAGCTCCCAGTCCAGCACGGCGACCGGCCGCAAGGGTGTGGGATCGGAGGCGGACTCGGGCCCGAGCAGCACGTTGTCCAGCCGGAAGTCGCCGTGGATCACGGCCTGGCGCACGTCCGGCGGCCGGTGTGCCTCCAGCCAGCCGGTCACCTGCGCGAAGTCGGGCACGTTGTCGGTGCGGGCCTTGGCGAACCGGCGGGTCCACCCGGACACCTGGCGCTCGACGTAGCCCGGACCGCGGCTGAACTCGTCCACGCCGGTGGCCGCCGGGTCCACGCTGTGCAACTCCACCAGCAGGTCGAACACCCGGGTGCACAGCAACCGCGTCTGTCCGGCGTCCATGTCGGCGTCGTCGTCGCTGCGCAGGATGGTGCCGTGGACCCTCTCCATCACGTAGAAGTCGGTGCCCAGGACCGTCGGGTCGGTGCACAGCCCCACCATCGTCGGCACGTGCGGGTAGGCGGGGGCCAGCAGCTCCTGGATGCGGTACTCACGGTGCATGTCGTGCCCCGACGCCGGCTTCGCCCCCGCCGGCGGGCGCCGCAGCACCAGGTCGCGGTCCGGGTAGCGCAGCAGGTAGGTGAGGTTGGAGGCGCCGCCGGAGAACTGGCGGACCTCGGGTGTGCCGTCGATCCCGGCGGTGCGGCTCAGCCATGCGGCGACGGCGTGGACGTCGAACGCGTCCTCGTCGCGGACGGCCTGCGCGTTGGCGGGGATACCGCCGCCGGTAGGGGCGTCGTCCGCGTTCTGCTGCTCGGTCACCGGGCGCTCCTCACTGTGCTGGTCTCTGCGGGCCGGAATCCGCGGGTTCGGGCGTACGCCGATCCTCCCAGGCGGGCGGGGCCTCCGGGGCGCGTCGACGCGGCCGCCAGCGGCCGATCCGGGCGTACAGGCGCGGCGCAGTGCGCTCCCACCAGCGGTCCACCGGCGGACACAGCCGCAACACGGCCACCGCCAGCGCCCAGCCTATGAGGATGTCGAACACGTAATGCTCGGCCGTGTACACCAGCGCGAACGCCATGGTGAGGGCGTAGGCGGCCCACA
>CAYVJJ010000493.1:0-2136 GCA_964451655.1 uncultured Mycobacteriaceae bacterium
CCGTCCGCGTCTTCACCGTCCGCGTCTTCACCGACCGCCGCGTCTTCACCCTCGTCGTCCCGGCCGGTCGCGGGGTCCGGTCCCGGCGCGTCACCGCCGGGCAGGATCGTCTCCACGCTCGGCTCCGAGTAGACATAGCGGCCTCCGCGCAACCAGGATGCGATGGCGGCGATCAGACAGGCCACGATCGCGAAGCCGAACGCGACCGCGAGCCCGTCTGCGAAGGGGCCGGAGATGAGCTGCGGGAAGAAGCTGCGCCCGGTCAGGTAGTCCGCGTGATCGGCCGGCAACTGTGAGAGCACCTGATCGCCCAGCAGCGAACCGATCGGGTTGTACCCGAGCAGCGAGGCGAACAGCACCGCCACAGGGGGCAGCGCCGCGATCTCCTGTGCCTTGGCCGCGGGCACGCCCTGGCTGATCAGTCCCGAGGACAGCGTGTCCGGCAGCGAGTGCGACAGCCCGGTGATGATGAGGCTGAAGAAGATGCCGATCGACAGGACCATCGCCGCGTTCTGGAACGTCGTCGACATCCCCGCCCCCACACCGCGGCGGTTCGGCGGCAGGCTGTTCATGATCCCCGCACGGTTCGGGGCCGCGAACAGACCCATGCCCAATCCGTTGACCAGCAGGATTATGGCGAACTGCCAGTAGACGAAGTCCACGGGGAGAACCATCAGCAGCACGAACGTCGCCGCGGCGATCACCATCCCCCCGGTGGCGAACAGCCGCGCACCGAGCCGGTCGCTGAGCCATCCCGACACCGGGCCCGCCACGAGGAATCCGATCGTCATCGGCACCATGTAGATGCCGGCCCACAGCGGCGTCGACTCGAAACTGTAGCCGTGCTGGGGCAACCAGATCCCTTGCAGCCAGATGATGAGGATGAACATCAGCCCGCCGCGCCCCAGTGCGGACAGCAGGCTGGCCAGGTTGCCCGCCGTGAACGCGCGGATGCGGAAGAGCCCCAGGCGGAACATCGGCTCCTCCACCTTGGTCTCGACCACGCAGAACACGCCGAGAACCGCCGCGCCGCCGATGAGGGCCGCGAGCACCCACGGATTCGACCAGCCCATCGTGTGGCCGGCGTAGGGCTGGATTCCGTACGTGATCCCCACGAGCATCGCGATGAGCCCGATCGCGAACGTGAGGTTGCCCCACGGATCCAGCTTGGTGCGCTGCCGCACCCCCGTATCGTGCAGCCGCAGATACGCCCAGACGGTGCCGAACAGCCCGATCGGCACCGACACCAGGAACACCAGGCGCCAACTGATCGGCGCCAGCACACCGCCCAGCACCAGGCCGATGAACGAACCCGCGATCGCGGTCACCGCATTGAGCCCGAGCGCGAGACCGCGCTGATTCGTGGGGAACACGTCGGTGATGATGGCGGACGAGTTTGCCATGAGCATCGCGCCGCCCACGCCCTGGAGCACGCGCATGACGATCAGCCACCAGGCGCCGGCATTGCCCGACATCCAGGTGACCGACAGCAGCACCGAGAAGAACGTGAACACCGCGAAGCCCGCGTTGTACATCCGTACCCGGCCGAACATGTCCCCCAGCCGGCCGAAGCTGACCACCAGCACCGCGGTCACCACCAGGTAGCCCATGATCAGCCACAGCAGCAGGCTGGTGTTGCCCGGTTCCAGCGGGTTGACCCCGAGCCCGCGGAAGATGTCCGGCAAGGCGATCAGGAGGATCGACGAGTTGATGGTGGCGATGAGGCTGCCCAGCGTCGTGTTGGACAGCACGATCCACTTGTAGTGCGGTTTCGCGGTATCCCGCTGCGCGCGGGCCTCCCGGCGGGACATCTGTGTGGGCGCGGTCATGACCGCCTTCCGTGCGTAGATTGCGTGGATTTCCGCGTCACGGCCCCGCGGCCGAAAGGTCCGCCGCGGAGCACCGGGCGGGACCCGCCGGGGCGGACCGCAATCGTTGCGTTCTGCATCTAAGTATTCACCCGGCGGGGCGCAGCTCACAATCGCGCAGGCCAGACGCGTGCGCACACTCCCCGGCGGGCGGCAGCCCGCAGTCTTGTACTGTGATGCTGCACCAACCGGGGGCAGTAGCTCAGCTGGTCAGAGCAGCGGACTCATAATCCGTCAGGTCGCGGGTTCGAGCCCCGCCTGCCCCACC
>CAYVJJ010000494.1:0-2129 GCA_964451655.1 uncultured Mycobacteriaceae bacterium
ACAACCACGAGCACGTGGAGCTCGACTGGTACCTGACCGTGCTCAGCGGCGGCAGCATCACACCCAACACCGGGGACCCGCACCGCTACGAAGGGACGCAGGATTCCGGCTTCGACCTGTACTGGAATCCGGAATCGCGGCACACCGACAGCTTCAAACGCGCCGGTTTCCCCGTCATCGAGGGGTACTTCGACGCGGCGCTGGCGCCCGTGTCCAGCCCCGGCCTCACCGTGCCGTGGTACGCGGTGTTCGGCAACCACGACGACAGCGTGATAGGGACAGCGCCCAGCGGCATCCCGCCGATCACCGACCTGTACACCAGCAACCTCAAAATCGGCGCCCCCGGGTCCGCGGAGGAGGCCGAGCGGCTGCAGCACGCTCTGCGCTCGGACCCGGCCGCCGTTCCGGAACTCATCGGCCGCATGACCAATCCCGCCCGGATCGTCACGCCCGACGACCGGCGCGCCCCGTTCACGCCGCGGCAGTTCATGGCTGCGCACTTCGACCCCGCACGGCTGGGTCCGGGGCCGCACGGCCACGGCTTCCACCCGGACTCGCCGCACACCGGCATCGGCTACTACAGCTTCGAGATCGCCCCGGGGGTCGTCGGGATCAGCATGGACTCGACCAACCGCGGCGGCTTCGTCGAGGGGTCGTTCGGCGACGAGCAGCTGCGCTGGATCGAACGGACCCTGGAGAACGGCAGCAGCCGGTACTTCGACCGCGACGGCCGTGAAGTGCGCACCGGCGCCGAAGACTCCCTGTTCCTCCTGTTCAGCCACCACACCAGCGGCACCACCGGACTGCTCATCCCGGACCCGGAGAACCCGGCCGAGCCCCGGCACTCCGGCGCAGAGCTGATCGACCTGCTGCACCGGTTCCCCAATGTGTGCGCCTGGGTGAACGGCCACACCCACGCCAACAAGGTGACCCCCCATCCGGGACCCACACCGCAGCAGGGGTTCTGGGAGGTCAACACCGCCTCGCACATCGACTTCCCGCAGTACGCCCGGATCCTCGAGCTGGTGGACAACGCCGACGGGACGCTGTCGCTGCTGGGCACCCTGATCGAATCGGACGCCCCCTACGAGGTCCCGTACGACGACCGGTCGCCGATGGGCCTGGCGTCGCTGTACCGCGAGTTCTCCTACAACGACCTCAACCGCGACCCGGACAACATGGGCGGGCCGGCGGACCACAACGTGGAACTGCTGCTGGCCTCGCCGTTCGCCTAGAGCAGTACCCGCCGCGCGGCACGTAAGGCGCATGCGTGCGGCGAGGCGGGGCGGGCCCGTACTGGGCCCGCCCCGCCGTCGCCTCATGCGCGCCTCACAGGCGCATCTGCGCGTTCTTCATCTCCCGGATGTCGGCCGCCATCACCACCAGCGACCGGTAGAACTCCAGCGTGATCCTCGCCAGGATGAGGTACACGAGCGCCAACAGCGGGCCGACGATGAACATCACCAGCAGGCCACCGCCCACGCTTTCGGTGAACGCGGCCACCACCACGGCCACATACACCAGCGCGATCAGTGCAGTGACAAGAATGTAGGCGATCTTCACGATCCGGGGCGTGACCATGTGCTCGAAGTTGAAGTCGAACAGCGCCCCGAAGAACCCCTTCGGAGAGGTCTGCGGGGCCGGTCCGCCCGGGTACTGCGGCGCGCCGTATCCGCCTCCCGGCGGGGGACCGTACCCCGGGGGCGGCCCGTACCCCGGCGGAGGCGGCGGCGGTCCGCCCGGACCCCCGGGCCCCGTCGGACCCCCCGGCCCGCCTTCGGGCTCCGGCGGCGTCCCGTAACCGCCGTGCGGTGGCGTCGTCATAGTGAACTCCCCTCTCAGTTCCGTACACCGTGTACCGGCACGGCCCCGTGCCGCGCCGGCCCCGCCGTCCGTCGTGGACGCCGGGGCAAGGGTGACGTTATCCGGAAACCGGGCGTTCTGCTTGTTCCCACGGCGCCGACGACCATGTGCGCTGCACCGACGCGCCCCTACGACGTGCGGCGGGCCTCGGTCACCTGGCTCTGCTCCACGGGCAGCCCGGGATCCGAGGATATGCCGAGCGGGGACGGCCGGGCTCCGGCGGCGATCAGGTGCGCGCCGAGCGAGGCGATCATCGCGCCGTTGTC
>CAYVJJ010000495.1:0-2112 GCA_964451655.1 uncultured Mycobacteriaceae bacterium
ACCGTGCCGATCCCGCTGCCCGGATCGGCGACGCATGCCACGTGGTTCCCGCGCATGCCGACAGGCGGGCTGGCGCTTCTGCTGCTGTGCGTGATCCCGCCGGTCATCGAGGAGTCGGCGGTCCAGGCGACGGGGTTCAGCTCCGCTGCGGGCCTGTCCCCCGCGGCGAGCGCCACGCCGGTCCTGGGCGTTTTCCACGACCTGCGCTGGCTGTACGTGTACCACGACTCGTGGTGGACCTTCGGCGCCGAGATAGTGCTGGCCGTGGTGCTGCGCTCGGCGTTCCTCACGGCGGTCGCCCGCGCTATGTGGCCGGACGGTGCCGCGAAGCCGCCCATCCGCGACACCCTCCGGAACACGGTCACCTTCACCGTGGCGACCATGGTGATGCTCTCGCCCTGGGCGGTCGTGGCGATGGCGGCGTCGGCGATGTCGTTGTCGTGGTTCGTGCTCGGCGAAGTGCTGCCCGTGCTGTTCCTGGTGCTGGTGCTCAGCCGCGGAGGCATCGTGCGGCAATGGTGGCGCGGCCTGCCCACGCCCGGCGCGCTGCTGTGGTCGTTCCTCGGATTCGTGATGATGTCGGTGGGCGCCGTGGCCATCACCTCGGTTCCGGGCCCGTGGGCGATACCCGTGGCGGGCGCGGCAGGGGCGGTGAACGCGGTCCTGTGGCGGGGGCTCGTGCGCAGCGTCGTCTCCGCCCCGGTCCGTCTGCGATGGTTCCCATCGGTGCCGGCGGCGTTCCTCACGGGGGTGGGGGCGCTGCTGTTCCTCGCGCACACCGCCAGCACCAGCGGCGCGATCAACGTCAGCGGGGGCGACCAGCAAGCGTCCGTCGCGCGTGCCCAGGCCGCGGTACCCGGCAAGACGATCGTCTTCGTGGCCGGATACGGGTCCGGCTACAAGCCCACGCCGCAGACCGCCGAGACCCCGCCGGTGCGGTTCTCGTATCGGGGCACGGCGGCCGACGGCACCCCGCTCGGATACCGCCGCATCGCCACGCACCAGTCACTGGGTACCGCGGCCGCGCTGCTGGACGTGCAGGTGCGTGACGCGGCACGGCGCACCGGCAAACCCATCGCGCTGGTGGCCCAGAGCGAGGGCACGGCCGTGGTGCGCACCTACCTGGCGAAGTACCCGCACCCTCAGGTCAGCGACGCAGTGATGCTGAGCCCCCTCATCCGGCCCGGCCGCGTGTACTTCCCGCCGGCGGGCGCGGAATCCGGGTGGGGGATAGCGGCCGGATGGGTGCTGCGCGGGATGCTCGTCGCCGCACGGTGGGCGGGGCCCGAGATCATCAGCCACGCCGACGAACCGTTCGTGCGCTCGATCGTCGACCACGGGCCGTTCTTCCGGAACACCATGCTGTGCGCGGACCCGGGCGTCCGGGAGATCATCCTGGTTCCCACCGCCGCGGGCGCCGTCGTGCCGCCGGGGACCGAGTCGCAGGTGCCCATCGCCGTCGTCCCCGGGCTGCACGCCACCCTGCTTCAGCAGGCGGGAGTGGACGAGCGTATCGCGCGGTTCCTGCAGGGCGGCGGTGACGGGCGTGGCGGCGGTGATGGGCGCGGCGGCTCGGCGGGGCCGGACGGGGCCGGTGACCCTCCGGGGCCCGCCTTCACGCTCGCGCAGCGCGCGGCCGCCGCATGGCAGGCTCCGGCGCTGGCGATCGCGGTCAACCCGGTGTGGGAGCACGACGTGCCCGATGCCGCTTTCCGGACCGGCGGCCACCTGTGCGATGCGCCGGCCAGCGCGTACCGGCTTCCTGGAGACGGGGTGACGCCGCAGTGACGGTGCTGTGTGGGCGCCGGACGTCGCGTTGTGCCGGGATCCGAGAGGGCGTCCCGGGCCCGCGCGCCGGTCTTTGCGTTGCGCAGTGGTTCGCCGGAGGCAGCCCGGGTCGCGCACCGGTCTTTGCGTTGCGCACCCGTTTCAGGGGGGCCGTGGAAATCCGCCCGTCGATCTTCCTTTTGCGCGCGGGTTGTCTCGGCGTGTCGTTGGAACAGGTGCGCGGCGAATTCGTGGTTGCGTCCCGGACTGCTGAATAGAGCTCTGTGGACCGTCACCGTGTGCGCGGCGGGCAGAGGGGTGCGCGGCTCGATCGTCGCCCCGCCG
>CAYVJJ010000496.1:0-2102 GCA_964451655.1 uncultured Mycobacteriaceae bacterium
AGCCGTCGATCCCGGAGGCGGCCTGCACGATGCCGAGGCGGTTCTCGGTGATCAGGGTCCGGTTCTTGCGCGCCACCACACGCACGGCCTCCCGGTCCACCAGACGTCGGCGCGCGGCGTCGCGCTCGTCGGGATCGTCCGGCGCGGTGACCACGCGGCCCTCGACCTTGGAGATGATCTTGGAGGTGACCACCAGCACGTCATCGTCCTGCAGCCACGGCGCGCAGCGGACGACCGCCGTCGCCAGATCGTCGCCGGGCCGGAACTCCGGAAGCCCCTCGACAGGCCGGATGGTGAGCGAGGGTGCCGCGTGATCGCCGGGAGCGGCGGCGTCCGGCGCGGTCACTGCACGGGTCCGTCGTCGGGCGCCGACTCCGCAAGGTCCAGCGCCTGGCGGGCCATCTCCGCCGTGGCGTCGGTGTCGGTCATGAGAAGGGGGACCTGCCGCACGTGGACGCCGGGTACGTCGGCGTGGTCTCCGGTGTGCACGAGCCAGCCGTCCAGCAGCCCCGCGTCCGTGCGCGCCCCGTACATGCGGCCCACGGCCTGGGCCGTGGTGTCCACGCCGATCACCGACAGGCACGTGTCCGCCATGCCGCGCACCGGGGCGCCGTCGACGATGGGGGAGACCCCGACGACCTTCGCGCCGGTGGTCCGCAGCGCCCCGCGGATGCCGGGCACCGCGAGGACCGGGCCGATGCTCACGACGGGGTTCGACGGCGCGAGGAGGACGACGTCGGCGTCCTCTATCGCCGCCACGACACCGGGTGCGGGCTCGGCCTTCTCCGCGCCGACCTGCACGAAGCTGTGCGTGGGGACCTGCGCCCTGTGCCGCACCCACCACTCCTGGAAGTGGATGGCGCGGCGGTCGCCGGAATCGGGGTCGGTGACGACCACGTGCGTTTCGCACCGGTCGTCGGTGACCGGCAGCAGCCGTACCCCGGGCCGCCACCGGTTGCACAGGGCCGCCACGACGTCGGAGAGCGGGTAACCGGCGCGCAGCATCCGTGAGCGGATCAGGTGGGTGGCGGTGTCACGGTCCCCGAGCCCGAACCAGGACGGATCCGCTCCGTATGCGGCGAGCTCCTCTTTGACCCGCCAGCCCTCGTCGGCGCGGCCCCATCCGCGCTCGCGGTCGATCCCCCCGCCGAGGGTGTACATGCAGCTGTCGAGGTCGGGGGTGATACGCAGGCCGTGCAGCCACACGTCGTCGCCCACGTTGACCACCGCCGTGATCGAGTGCTCCGATTCCGCTCCGGGATCCGCAGCGCCCTCCCCGCCGGGTACACCGAGTAATGCACGCAGCCCCAGGAGGAACTTCGCGCCGCCGACACCGCCAGCCAACACCGTCACCTTCACAGTCCCCGAGCCTAGTGTGCGGATCGACTCCTCCGGTCCGAGGGCGCAGGGGTACGGGATGCGGAAGCGCGACGGCGGCCGTATGGTTGTGATGGAAAACACACGGCGAAACCGGTGGTCGCCGTGTAACGAGCGCTGTCAAGCACGTGTCGCCCTTTAAAAATGTCAGACGCGGATGATATAGCGATTTCGCCGTTCGGGTTGAAGGGGGCGTGCGGGAGGTGTTTAATCACAGGCATGTGATTCGGGTGGGCGCGCAGCCGTCGGGCGAGACGACACGACCGCTATGATAAACATGGCCGTTCACGATCGGATTCGTCCGCAGCGGGAACGGCGCGCCGACGGTACGCCCGGCGCCCATGCCGGCGGACCGCCTCCGCGGCACGGATGACTGCGCAACACGCCGCGCCGGAGGATCCGGCACAGGAACACGGCACCACGACAGATGAGGACCCTTCAGATGCTGAATGAGCCCGGTGGTCACGAATCTGGCCGCAGACTGTTTCACTTGACAGATCTCCACGCGGCCGAGGGCGCCGCTGCACCGGCCGCCGGGTCGGGCCCGCAGCAGGGAGCGTGCGGCGACTTCGGCCACGGATTCGGTGAGGAGCCCGTCGCCACCGGCCGCCCGGAACTGGACCTGGTCGGCGGATTCGACGGCACCGATCTGGGGCCGGTCGAGGAGCAGTGGCAGGACCGGGCGCTGTGCGCCCAGACGGACCCGGAGGCCTTCTTCCCGGAGA
>CAYVJJ010000497.1:0-2090 GCA_964451655.1 uncultured Mycobacteriaceae bacterium
GCGAGGCCCGACAGATCCACCGCACCGGACATCGCCGCGGACATCGAGGCGGACGGGGGCCTGGAACCTGGACTAGTCACGGTTGCCAGTCTGCCACGTGGGCCGGATCAGGCCCGCACTCCGGCCCCGTCGTTCTCAGCGTCCTCGTCGCCGCTCGCGACCGATGCGGCGCCGGAGGGGCCCTCCGCCGCCGCGGGCGCATTCAGCGACAGCTCCGCGAGCAACCCGTAGCGCACGGCCCAGCGCTCGAAGACGATCGTGCCGAACGGCGGCACCGAGGAGATGAGCGCGAGGAGCGTGACCTTCGCGTTCCACTTGAGCGCGCGGGCCGTGATCAGCGCGACGACCACGAACAGCACGAAGCCGGTGATGCCGTGGATCATCCCGGGGATCTTCACGGCCTCCTCGTGGCCGAAGCCCCACTTGAACACCATCGCCACGAGCAGCGCCAGCCAGGTGATCGCTTCCCAGATCGCGACCAGGCGGAAACGCTTGGCCGGGGTCGAGAGGTCGAAAAGAGTCGCCATGCCCGCCATTGTGCCTGGCCGGGGGCTCACACGGTACGCCGGGACGTGTGATCTGCGTCCCGGCGTACCCGACCTCCCCGAATCCGGCGGGGCCGCTTCGGACCCCGTGTACCGACCTCAGCGCGATATCACGGAGCCGGCACCGTGACTATCAGGGCGTCCCCCTGCCCCCCGCCGCCGCACAGCCCCGCGGCGCCGACACCGCCGCCGCGGCGACGGAGCTCATTGACCAGGGTGAGCAGGATGCGCGCCCCGGACATGCCCAACGGATGGCCGATCGCGATCGCGCCGCCGTTGACGTTCACCTTGGCGGGGTCGATGCCCAACTGACGGGTGGAGGCGATGCCGACCGCGGCGAACGCCTCGTTGATCTCCACCAGGTCCAGGTCGGCCGGCGCGATTCCCTGGCGCTCGCACGCCTTGACGATCGCGTTGGCGGGCTGTTGCTGCAGCGTGGAATCATCCGGGCCGGACACCACCCCGTGCCGTCCGATCTCCGCGACCCAGTCGAGCCCCATCTGCTGCGCCCGCTCCTTGCTCATGACCACCACGGCGCAGCCGCCGTCGGAGATCTGCGAGGCGGTGGCCGCGCTGATGGCCCCGTCCCGGCGGAAGGCGGGCCGCAGCGTCGACAGCGACTCCGCCGTCGTGTCGGCACGGACGCCCTCGTCCTCACGTACCTCCACCGGATCGCCCTTGCGCTGCGGCACGGACACGGGCACGACCTCGTCGTCGAACAGCCCGTCCTTCCACGCACGGGCCGCGTTCTGGTGCGAGGCGGCGGCGAAGGCGTCCATGTCTGCACGATCGATCGGATCCGCATCGTTCTTCTGCTCGGTGAGCAACCCCATCGACTGCTCGGTGAACACGTCCTCGAGCCCGTCACGGTTCATGTGGTCCACCAGGGCCGTATCGCCGAACTTCACGCCCGACCGGCTGTTCATCAGCAGGTGCGGCGCCTGGCTCATCGACTCCTGACCCCCCGCGACGACCACGTCGAACTCGCCTGCGCGGATGAGCTGGTCCGCCAGAGCGATGGCATCGAGCCCCGACAGGCAGACCTTGTTGACCGTCAGGGCCGGGACGCTCATCGGGATGCCGGCCTTGACCGCGGCCTGACGCGCCGGCATCTGCCCCGCCCCGGCGGTGAGCACCTGCCCCATGATCACGTAGTCGACCTGGTCCGGGGCCACGCCTGCCTTGCCGAGGGCGCCCGCGATGGCGAGTCCGCCGAGATCCGCCCCGGAGAAGTCCTTGAGGGAGCCCATCAGGCGGCCCACCGGGGTGCGGGCTCCGGCGACGATGACTGAACTGCTCACGATTGATCCTCTCGCGGTCGGCTGGAACGCGGGGAGGCCGGCCTACCCGGGCCGGCCGGCCGGGACGCTCCGGTCAGCAGGTGTGCTCGCGCATGCGCGTCTGCGACCACGATACCGTCGGAGACATGACTGAGAATTCCGCCACCGCCCCGTCCTCGGCCGCCCCGTCCCCGGCCGCCGGCGAGATCACCGCCGGGTACGTCACCGCCATCGACCACGTGGGCATCGCGGTGCCCGATTTCGA
>CAYVJJ010000498.1:0-2084 GCA_964451655.1 uncultured Mycobacteriaceae bacterium
GACTCGTTCGCATCGAGTAGGTCAGGGGTTCGATTCCCCTCAGCTCCACCCCGCAGAGTGCCGGGACACCATGTGAAGGTGTCCCGGCACTCGGCATTGTGACGGGCGATGGCTGCGCGGGCGCGGCCGCACCGAAGACCACGCGGAGGCCACGGGCCGGGTGCACGTATTCGCGGGCGCGATGGATCAGGCCGCGCCGCAACTCGAAGTCTTTGCAGCAGTCGTTGGCGTAGCGGTTGCCGCAGGTGAGCCTCAATGGGGAAGTCTCGCGGCCGAATTCATGGACGACGCATTCCGCGTGCGGGAAGTGGGCGTCGAATGCAGGTGCGTCTGCCGCCGACGAGGGCGCGCGGTGCCGGCGGCACGCAGCGCGCTGTCGGCGGGCTCACCGCCGCACCGGACCCCGTGTCTGCAAAACGGAGTAGACTCAGTTATGAGTCCACTCCGGTGGGTGGGCTCCGGGAGGTGGTCCGCATGGTGGCGTCGCGCCCCGAACGGCCGTCAGGTACGGCGCGGCCGTCGCGTGCTGTACGGCCGTCGCGCCGTGAGCGCAATGCGCAGGACAAGCGCGCACGGATCTTCCGGGCGGCCTCGGAGCTGTTCGCCGAGCGCGGCTACGGCGCGGTGACGACCCAGGAGATCTCCGATCGTGCGGACGTGGGCGCCGGAACGCTGTTCCGGTATGCGGCGTCCAAGAGCGAGCTGCTGGTGATGGTCTACAACAGCCGGTTCCGCGCCGCCGTCGACACCGGACAGGCGCGCGTCGGCTCCGCCGCCGATCCCGTCGCGGCGATCCTGCGGCTTCTGGAACCGACGGTGCAGCGCGCGCGGGAACGGGCCGAGGACACCGCCGCGTATCAGCGGGAACTGCTCTTCGGAGACGCCGCCGAGCGCTACCGCGCAGAGGGGCTTGAGATCGTCGCGCGGCTCGAGGAGTCCATCGGGCACGTGCTGACCGACGCCGTCGCCGGGTGCGGGCGGACCCCCGGCCCGGACGCCGTGCGCGTGGCAGCCTCGTCGGTCTTCGCCGCGATGCACCTGGCCATCGCCCGGTTCTCCACCGGCGCCCACCGGGACGCCGACGTGTTCGGTGACCTGTCGCTGCAGGTGGAGCAGATCGTGGGGGGAGTCATAGCGACGTCGCCGGAGACGGCGCGCCGCGCATCGGATACGACGCCGCGCGACGGGCGCGGTGAAGGAGATGAGGAGCAATGAGCGGCATCCGCAAGGTGACGGTGCTCGGTACCGGGGTGCTGGGGTCGCAGATCGCGTTCCAGACCGCATACAGCGGGTTCCCGGTCACCGCCTACGACATCAGCGACGACGCACTGGCCCAGGCGAAGGAACGCTTCGCGGGCCTGGCCGCGACCTACACGAAGGAAGGCGTGGCAGGGGCGGCGGAGGGGAAGGCCGACGAGGCCCTTTCCCGGCTGGCCTATTCGGCGGACCTGGCCGAGGCGGTCCGGGAGGCGGACCTGGTGATCGAGGCGATCCCGGAGGTTCTCGAGCTCAAGCAGCGGACCTACGAGAAGCTCGGCGCGGTCGCCCCGGAGTCGACGATCTTCGCGACCAACTCGTCGACGCTGCTTCCCAGCGAGATGAAGGACTTCACGGGCAGGCCGCAGAGGTTCCTGGCACTGCACTTCGCAAACCGTGTCTGGCAGTTCAACACCGCGGAAGTGATGGCCACGCCGGACACCGATCCGGCGGTGTTCGACGAGGTGGTCGCGTTCGCCGGGCGGATCGGCATGGAGCCGGTCCCCCTGCGCAAGGAGAAGGCGGGCTACGTCCTGAACTCCCTGCTGGTGCCGTTCCTCAACGCCGCGGCGGAACTCGCCGGCGACGGCTACGCCGAACCGGCGGACGTGGACAAGGTGTGGCGCATCGCGACCGGCGCCCCGATGGGCCCGTTCCAGATCTACGACATCATCGGGCTGACCACGCCGTACAACATCATGGCCCACGGCGACGAGAAGGACCGCAGGCTCGCGGCGTGGCTCAAAGAGAACTACATCGACAAGGGCAAGCTCGGCGTGGCCACCGGCGAGGGGTTCTACAGGTATCCCGACGGGGAATGAGCGGCC
>CAYVJJ010000499.1:0-2071 GCA_964451655.1 uncultured Mycobacteriaceae bacterium
CGCTGGCGGCGGCCGCCGGGATGCCGGTGATCGTGGGCTGCACCGCGGTGGTGCACCGCACGGGGCATCGCTTCGAGATCGACTACGATGCGGGCACGGGCCTGGCGCGGCGGGTGCGGCACTCGGGCGGCGCGCAGGTGCTGGTGGACACCGATCCGGCGCTGCGCCGGATCACGGCGCTGTCGGTGCGCGACGGTGATGCGGGCCAGACGACGACGGTGGCGCGGTACGAGTACTCGCCCGCGGGGGACCTGGTGGGGGTGTCGAACACGTCGGGCCGCCCGCTGCGGTACGACTACGACGATGCCGGGCGCCTGACGCAGTGGGTCGACCGCAACGGCGTGGTGTTCCGGTACCGGTACGACGCCTACGGCCGGTGCGTGGCGCAGGCGGGCAGCGGCGGCGTGTATGCGAACGCGGCGGTGTACCTCGACGACGAGGCCGCGGACGCACCGCCGGACGGCGCGGTGGCGGTGTTCGTGGAGACGGCCACCGAGCTGGACGGCGCCGCGAAGGGACCGTCGGGGGTGGACGAGCGCATCGATGCGGTCGAGGCGCTCGAGCTGATGGCCGCGCTGCGGGACGGCGGGCTCGCGGCGGCGGGGATCGCGCTGCCCGCAGCGGACGGCGCCGCGCCCGCGGCGGACGTGTACGCCGGTGTGCCGGACGCGTTGCTCGCCGACGCCGTGCTGGGCACGGTGTCGGTGCAGCTGCACCGCGTCGACGGCGACGGCCGGGTGTGGCAGGAGATCGATACCGCGGGGGCGGTGACCACGCGCCGGTGGGATGCGTCGGGCCGGCTGCTGGCCGAGTTCGCGCCGGGCGGCGCAGTGACGCGGATCGAGCGGGACGGCCGCGGCGCCCCCGTGGCGGTGACCGCTCCGGACGGGACGGTGACCCGTGTCGAGTACGGCTCGGTGTGGGGTGTGCCGACCCGCGTGGTGGATCCGGCCGGGCTGGTCACCGAGATCAGCGTGGATGCGGCGGGGAACACGACCGAGGTGGTCGAGCCGTCGGGGGCGGTGACCCGCTACGGCTACGAGTTCCGCGAGTCGGGGGCGGTGCCGGTGACGGTGACGGCCCCGGACGGCACCGTCACCACCGTGACCTGCGATGGCGCGGGGCGTCCGGTGCGGGTGGTCGACGCGGCGGGGCGGGCCGAGGAGTTCGTCTACGACGTCTCGGGCAACGTGATCGAACACCGGGATGCGGCCGGGGCGGTCACGGTGCAGGAGTTCTCCGCCGACGGCCGGTTGCTGCGCCGCCGTCACAGCGACGGATCCGTCGAGGAGGCGTCCTACGACGCGGAGGGCCTGCTGGTGGCCGAGGTGGGCGCCGCCGGGGGCCGGCGGGTGCTCGAGTACGGGCCGATGGATGCGCCGGTGCGGATGGTCGATGCGGCGGGGGCGCAGCTGCGGATCGGCTATGACACGCAGATGCGGGTGCGGCAGGTGATCAACCCCGACGGGCTGGTGTGGCGGTTCGACTATGACGGGGCGGGCCGGGTGGTGGCCGAGACCGACTACAACGGGGCGCGTACCGAGTACGGCTACGACCGTGCGGGCCGGCGGGTGTGGCGGGTCAATGCGGTCGGTGAGCGGGTGGTGACCGAGTATGACCGGGCCGGCCGGGTGGTGGCCGAGGAGAGCCCGGATGGCCGGTGCGGGTTCGTGTATGACGGTGCGGGCCGGCTGGTCGAGGCGGTGAGCCCGGATGCGGTGGTGCGTTACGAGTACGACCGGTTGACCGGTGCGGTGGTGTCGGAGTCGGTGGGGCCGGTGACGGTGCGGTGGGATGCCGCCCGTGACGGGGCGGCGGCGGTGCGCACGGTGGATACGACCGGGGTGGATGCGCTGCTGGGGGGCGTGTGGTCGACGCGGTTCACGGCTGCGGCCGGGGATGTGGTGTCGGCGTTGACGTCGGTCGATGGTGCGGCGGCGGTGGATGGTCTGCGGTTCTTCTACGATGCGGCGGGGCGGGAGTCGTCGCGTGTGGTGGGGGCGCGGGCGCGTGTGGAGCAGTCGTTTGATGTGCGGGGGCGGTTGGCGGGGCAGTTCGTTTACCGTCACGG
>CAYVJJ010000500.1:0-2068 GCA_964451655.1 uncultured Mycobacteriaceae bacterium
ACGGCATGAGCACAACCGCCTACGCCACCGTTCTCGCATGGCAGGACGCCCTGAGTACCGGCGATATCGACACGCTGCTGGAACTGTCCAGCGACGGCATCGAGATCGCCGGCGACCACGGCGGCGGACAGGGCCTCGCCGTGCTCGACCAGTGGGCCTCGGAAACCCACACCACGATGAAGCCGCAGCGCATCTACGCGCGCGGCGCACTGGTGGTCACCGAATCGATCGCCGAGGGATCCGTGACGCCGTCCGAGGCCCCCGCAGCGCGCACCATCGCTGCGGCGTTCCAGGTGGTCGGGGACCAAGTCGGCTCCGTGTTCGTGCATTCTGACCTTTCCGCCGCCTTCGACGCGACCGGACTCGGGGACGGGGACCTTGTCGAGGACTGACGACGCGGAAACCGGCTCCGACAGCGGCCCCCGGCCCGGCACGGGGCCGCACGCCGGCGCGGAGACCGGCCCCAGGACGGTCGCAGCGCCCGTGGGCGAGGCGACCGAGACCCCGACGCGGGACCTGGCATGGTCGCAGACCGATTTCGCGCACCGCACCCGCCGGGCCCAGGCCCCGGAGGCGCCGGCCGCAGACCGCGCGCGCACCGGCACGAAGCCCGCTGAGCGCGCGACCGGCCGCCGGAGCCCCGCCCCCCGGGAGACCGGCGCGCAGACGACCACCGGCGAGCGGAACACCGGTAGCCAGCGCACCGGAGAGAACACGCTGGCCGAGCGTCCGAAGGCCGGGGGTACTGCGGCGCAGCGCTCGTTACTGGCCAAGCTGACGGGCCGTGATCAACCGGGCCGTCCGCGCCGGGTGCGGCGCGCCACGGTGGACACCACCACTCCGCCGCCGTCACCGCTGCAGCCGATCGACCTCACCGACGACACGGCGGTGACCGAGGTGCTGCGCCTGGCGATCTGGGTGGGCGTGGTCCTGATGGCTTCGGGCACGGGCACCGTCGACACCCAGGTCCAGGTGCGCCAGGTCGCGGCCGCCTACGGCCTGGCCGAGTGCGACGTCGACGTCACCTACAACTCGATCGCGATCAGCGCCCGCCGCGGCTCGACGCTGCCGCCCGCCGGCGCGATCCGCATCGTGGAGCACCGCTCGCACGACTTCAGCCGTCTGGCCGCGATCGACCGGCTGGTGCGCCGCATCCGCGTGGGCGCGGTCAGCCCCAAGGAGGCCGCGCAGGAGCTCGAGGAGATCACCAACTCCCCGCACCCCTACCCGCGGTGGGTCTCGACGGTGGCCTGGGCCGGCATGGCCGGGTCGATCGCCCTCCTGCTGGGCGCGGGCCTGATCGTCGCGACCGTGGCACTGCTGTGCACCATGGTCATCTACCAGACCAATCTGGTGCTCAACAAGGTCAGCCTTCCGTACTTCTTCCAGCAGATCGTCGGCGGTTTCATCGCCACGATCCCCGCGGCCGCCCTCTACAGCGCACGCGACGCCATGGGACTCGACATGCGCCCGTCCCTGGTGATCGCCTCGGGAATCGTGGTACTGCTGTCCGGCCTGTCCCTGGTGGGCTCGGTCCAGGACGCGATCACCGGCGCCCCCATCACGGCGTCGGCACGCTTCTTCGAGGTTCTGATGATGACCGCGGGCATCATCGTGGGCGTCGCGATCGGACTGCGGGTGGCGGATGCCGTAGGACTGACGCTGCCGCCGATCAGCGCGGCGCAGTACTCCGGCGACCTGGCGCGCCTGCCGGTCCAGGTGGTCGCGGGCGCGTTCGCCGCCGGATTCTTCGCACTCGCCTGCTACGCCGAGAGGCGGGCGGTCGGCGTGGCCGCCACCGCCGGCGCCGGCGGCGCTTTGGTGTACTCGGTGCTCTCCTACTGGGCGGCCGGGCCGATCATCGCCGCCGGCACTGCCGCCACCGTCGTCGGTGTCGCCGGCGGTCTGCTCGCCCGCCGCGCGCTCACCCCGCCCATCATCGTGGGGATCGCGGGCATCACCCCGCTGCTGCCCGGTCTGTCGGTCTACCGCAGCCTGTACTCGTTCCTGTCCAACGAGCCGCTCACCGGCTTCAGCAGCCTCGCCACCGTCATGGGCATCGGCAGTT
>CAYVJJ010000501.1:0-2062 GCA_964451655.1 uncultured Mycobacteriaceae bacterium
TCCATGATCGCCTGGTAGCCCTCGCGGCCGAGCCGGATGAAGTTGTAGTACTGGCCCACCACCTGGTTGCCGGGGCGTGAGAAGTTCAGCGTGAACGTGGGCATGTCGCCGCCCAGGTAATTCACGCGGAAGACCAGGTCCTCCGGCAGGTACTCGGCGCTGCGCCAGATCACGAAGCCGATGCCCGGATAGGTCAGTCCGTATTTGTGGCCGCTGACGTTGATCGAGACCACGCGAGGGTTGCGGAAATCCCATTCCAGGTCCGGATGCAGGAACGGGGCGACGAACCCGCCGGACGCGCCGTCCACGTGCAGCGGAACGTCAGGCCCGCCGTCCGCCGCGAGCGCATCGAGGACCTCGGAGATGGCGCCGATGGGCTCGAACTCACCGGTGAACGTGGTGCCCAGGATGGCGCACACGCCGATCGTGTTCTCGTCCATCGCATCACGCACCTGCTCGGGCGTGATCACATAGCGCCCGGGCTCCATCGGCAGGTACTTGGCCTCCACGTCGAAGTAGCGGCAGAACTTCTCCCACACCACCTGCACGTTGGACCCCAGCACCAGGTTGGGCCGGGTCGCATCGCGCCCGTCGGCTTCCCGCCGCTGCCGCCACCGCCACTTCATGGCCAGGCCGGCGAGCATGACGGCCTCCGAGGATCCGATGGTGCTGACACCGGTGGCCGACGACGGATCGGTATCGGACAGCCCCGGCGCGTGGAACAGGTCGGCGACCATGGCCACCGTGCGCGCCTCGATCGCCGCCGTGGACGGGTACTCGTCCTTGTCGATCATGTTCTTGTCGAAGGACTCGGCCATGAGCTTGTCGGCCTCGGGATCCATCCAGGTGCTGACGAATGTCGCCAGGTTGAGCCGCGAGTTGCCGTCGAGCATCAGCTCGTCGTGGATGAACCGGTACGCGGCCTCCGGTTCCATCTCCGAATCCGGCATCCGCAGCCGCGGGACGGGTTCGGTGCTCAGCCGGCCGGTGTAGGCGGGCGCGATGACGCCGGCGCGGTTCGGTTTGCCGGTGCGGGGCAGGGTCATGACTGCGGTTCCTTCCGTAGGTGAGGGGCGTCGGTTGCGGCAGGGGCTGGTCACACCTCCACCGGCGGGTAGAGGCGTTCCATCGTGTAGATCCTGTTGCGCCAGGCCGACAGTGCCGTGCAGGCCAGGGCGGCCACGATGATCGCGGCCAGCACCGCGACGGCCGTCCATAGGCGGTGGTCGATGCCGCCCACGGTGAGTTGTCGCAACCCGTTGACGGTGTAGGTCATCGGGTCGTAGGGATGCAGGATCTGGAAAGGCTTCGACGTTGTCTGAGGCGGATAGATGCCGCCGGAGGAGACCAGCATGAGCATGAGCACGGCGAGCGTCACGACCCGTCCGACCGCCGGACCGAAGATCGCGTTGAACGCCTGGATCAGCGCCATCCACGTGGCGGCCACGAGCAGCAGGAATCCGATGGTGCCCCACACGTACACCGGCTTGAGCCCCACGCCGAAGTGCACCACCGCATACATGACCAGCACCTGGGCGATCCCGATGACCAGCGCCGGCCAGTACGACGCCAGTGCCGCCCGCACCGCCCCGAGCCCGCTCACGACCGCCCGCGACTGCAGCGGCGTGATGAGCATCCAGGTGATGATCCCGCCCACGAACAGCGCCAGCGACAGGAAGAACGGGGCGAACCCTGTGCCGAAGGTGGGTGCCTCGTGCAGGTTCTGCTGGTGCAGGTCCACCGGCTGGCCGAGCGTCTTCGCCAGCGCCGCCCCCTGCTGCTTGTCCAGGTGGGGGATCGCCGCGGCCGCGGTGTCGAGCCCGCCCGCAAGTTCGTCGGCGCCTGCGGACAGCTGCTCGGTGCCCTCGTGCAGCTGCACCGCCCCGGAGGACAGCTCGTCTCCCCCCGCGGCCAGCTCCCCCAGTCCGGTGCTCAGCTGCTGTGCCCCCGAGTTCAGTTCGTTCCCGGCCGCCCGCAGCTTGAGCAGATCCGAGTGCAGTCCCCCGTCCTGCAGCGCGGCGAGGATCTGCCGGACGGGGCTCGACGGGTCGTTCATCTGCGC
>CAYVJJ010000502.1:0-2055 GCA_964451655.1 uncultured Mycobacteriaceae bacterium
CACCATCACCGACGAGGCGCAGGCGTGGATGGACAAGATGCGCACGATGATGCCGGGCTGAACCGGGCCGGCCCCGGCCTGCGGGCCGGTGCAGCGCCCCGCGGCGGCCGGAATGGTCCTGGCGGACGGAACCGCCCCCGGCGGCCGGACAAGCCCCTGCGGCGCGGGGGAATAAGGCGCAGGGTGGAGGGATGGACGACGTGACGGCGACCGGCGATGTTCCCACCACGCTCGAGGAGGCGCTCACCCGCTACGCCTCGCCCTATCTGCTCACGGTCTCGGACGGGGCCGCCCCGCACGTGGTCGAGGTGTCGGCGCAACTCAAGGCCGGGCTGCTGGAGGTCCGCGGGCACGGCCGCCGCTCCACGGCCAACGCGCAGGCACGCTCGATGGTGACGGTCCTGTGGCCCGCGCACACCCCGGGCGGGCACGCGCTGATCGTCGACGGCCGCGCCTCCACCGCCGAGGACAGGCTGTTCGTCACCGTCACCCGGGCGGTGCTGCACCGCTCCGGCGACACCGACGCGGCGTCCGCTGTCGACCAGTGCGTGGCGAACTGTGTCGAGCTGGGTTTCTCCCACGCGTAAGCTTCTCCCACGCGTAACCGGGCACGCGTGATCCCTCGCGCGTCGCCGTCCCCAGAGCGCTCCTACTGCTGCTTGGGCATCAGCAGCCACATCAGCAGGTAGATCAGCACCTGGGGCCCGGGCAGCACCCAGCTGACCACGAACACCAGGCGCACCGTCGTCACGTTCCAGCCGAAGTACTCGGCCAGCCCGCCGCAGACTCCGCCGATCATCCTCTGGTTCCGGCTTCTCGCCAACTGCACCGTGGCCTCCTCTGTCACACTCGGTCTGTGTCACGCTCGGTGCCGGCCACCCGGTCGGCACATCCTGACCGCTACCCCACCAGGATGCGGGCGTACCGGCGGCGCGCGCATCGGGACTTCCCCCGATCCGCACCCGGAATCGAGTTCCCTGCCAGGCGTGTCAGAACAGCATCGGCTCGGGCTCCCGCCCCGCGGCCGACTGCCGCTCCGACGGTTGCCCCTTCGTTTGGGCGCCGCTCCCCCGACCGTCCGCGGGACCGTCGTCGTCCGCCGCGCGGGGGCCGGAGTGCAGGCCGTGCTTGTCCAGCAGCGGAGTCACCCGCTCGCGGAGCCAGATCTTGTACTCGACCGGCACATACGCGCCCCGCCCGTAGAGGCGGCGGTAACGGCCGACCAGCTTGGGGTGCTCGCGCGCCAGCCACTCCATGAACCAGCCGCGGGTGCTGCCGCGCAGGTGCATCGGGATCACCGTGACACTGCGGGCGCCCGCCTCGGCGACGGCGGCGAACAGCGCATCGAGCTCGCCGCGCCCGTCGGTCAGGTACGGGATGACGGGGGCCACCATCACGTGCGGCGCGAACCCGGCCTCTCCGACCGCACGGATCAGCTCCAGACGCGCCGCGGGCGAGGGCGTGCCGGGCTCGATCGCCTTCTGCACCCCCGGGTCCAGCATCGCCAGCGAGACCGCGACAGACACGTCCACCCGCTCCGACGCGGCCGCCAGCAGAGGCAGGTCCCGCCGCAGCAGCGTGCCCTTGGTGAGGATCGAGAACGGGGTGCCCGAGCCGGCCAGCGCCCGGATGATCCCCGGCATGAGGCGGTACCGGCCCTCCGCCCGCTGATACGGGTCGGTGTTGGTGCCCAGGGCCACCGGCTCGCCCCGCCACGACCGCCGCGCCAACTCCCTGCGCAGCACCGCCGCGATGTTCATCTTCACCACGATCTGGGTGTCGAAATCCTTGCCGGCGTCCAGATCCAGATACTCGTGGGTGGGGCGGGCGAAGCAGTAGCGGCACTGGTGCAGGCATCCGCGCATCGGGTTGATAGTCCAGCGGAACGGCAGGCGCGCACCGTCCGGCACCTTCGACAACGCGCTCTTGCACAGCACCTCGTGGAAGGTGACCCCCTCGAACTCCGGGGTGGCCACCGTGCGCACCAGGCCCGCGCGACTGAGACCGGGCAGGGCCCCGTCATCCGCATCGACAGACTGTTCGAACCAGCGCATG
>CAYVJJ010000503.1:0-2045 GCA_964451655.1 uncultured Mycobacteriaceae bacterium
CCGGGTCGGTGACCACGTTGCGGTAGCCGAGCGAGGTGATGCGGCGGGTGAGCGTGCCCATCCAGTCGATGAAGAACGTCGTCGGGGTGGCCACGAGCTCATGGAGATATCCGCGGACCTCCGTGCGCACGTCGTCGGGGGAGCGGCCCAGGGTGCGGGCCGCCTCGGACACGGCGGCGCGGTAGCCGGCGCGCGCCTCGATGCCGGGGATCACGAAGCGCGGCACCTTGTACCGGCGCCCGCGCAGCCCGCGCTCCTCGACGTCGAGGGTGAGGTCGGCCTGCCGGATCACGAACGCGGCGAAGCTCGCGCGGAGGGCGCTGCCGTCATCCGCTTCGCCGACGACGGTCCCGTCACCGCGCGACTCCTGCGCGTGCCGGGCGCGCAGATCCGCGACCGTCGCGCCCTCCCCGACGAGCACCTCGTGCCGGGACGGCGCCGTGCCCCGCACCATGCGGGCCACCCGGTTCCGGGGGCGGGCCGGGTCGCCCAACACCAGGTCCCGCAGCCGCGGCGTCGAGTCCTCGGTGCGGCGATCCGGGACCCAGACCCGGCGCACCGGCACCACCTCGGCGGTCTCCGGCGCCGCGTCGAGCGCGGCCTCGATTCCTGCGGTGCCGGGCGCCGGCGTGCCGCCGAGCTCCACGTGCAGCAGGCGGGCGTCCGTCCGATCACCGGCGGGGTGGTGCGTGCGCACCCATTCGGCGACGGCGCGGAACTCCCGCTCGTCGGCCGCATCGCACAGGAACAGCGCTGCGGTCCCGCCCCCGCGGCGGGCCGGGTCATTCATCGTCGCCCGGCCAATCCGCGAGCGCGTCGAGGAACAGGCGGCGCACCCCGGCGATCCGCACCTCGAGGTCGTCGAGCGTCCAGTCGTCGGTGGGGACGGGCGGCAGGACCGCGATGTCCACCGTGCCGGGGTTGATCGTCATCGAATCCCGGGCGCCGATCATCTCCGCATTGCGGATGACGATGGGCACCACCGGGATGCCCGCCTGCATGGCGATGCGGAACGCGCCCTTCTTGAACGGCCCCACCTCGCGGGTGTCCAGCCGGGTGCCTTCGGGCGCGATGAGCACCGACAGGCCCTTGGCTGCCATCTCCTCGATGGGTTTGAGCGCGTCGACGGCGGCCTTGCTGTTGCCGCGCTCGACGAAGGCGATGTCCGCGAACCGGCCGAAGGTGCCGATCATCGGATCGTCCTTCAGCTCGGCCTTGGCTACCGAGGTGAAATCCCGGCCGATCAGCGACACCGCGATGAACGGGTCGAACCCGTTGCGGTGGTTGAACAGGAACACCGCCGGCCGTGCCTTCTCGAGGTTCTCGCGTCCGATCACGTTGAGCTCGACCCCGTTGATGCGCAGCATCAGCGAGGCCCAGTTCCCGGTGATGAAGTTGAGCGCGCTGCGCCGGTTGCGCTCGAGCAGGCCCTTGGCGGCGCCGAGGCCGGCGATGGGCAGGAAGGTGCTGAACCCGATGAGCGTGCGCAGTGTCGACCCGGTGCCCCGACTGGACAGGCGCGTGACCGGCCAGCCGCGCTTGGCCGCGACCTTGGCCATGGTGGCGCCGGGGTTGACCGGCCGCGGCTTGCCCACCAGGTGCATCAGCGCGACGTCCTCGTCGCCGTCGGCGTAGAAGTAGCTCTGCGCCAGGTCCACCCCGTGCTGCGCGGCGAACTCCTGCGCGGCGTACGCCTTCGTATCGCCCCAGATCACCGGCTTGACCACCCGGCCGGTCAGCACGCCGTCCTCGCTGTCGAAGGTGTTGCAGACCACGTGCTCGATGCCGAGGGCCTCGGCGACGGGCTGCACCTGGAACGTGGTGGCGGAGGAGATGAGCACGACGGTGTGACCCTGCTCCTGGTGGGCGTGCACTATCTCGCGCATCTCGGGGAAGATCCGCCCGGCCACCTTCTTCTTGAACAGCCGCAGCGCCATCTCGTCGAGGTCCTCGACGGCGCGGCCCGCCCAGGCGTGGGCGCCGAGGTCGAGGAGCTCGGCGAACGTGGTGGGGTTGAGTCCGCCGCCCCCGACCATCACGCCGAG